>NZ_JBEXRT010000005.1:175034-208549 GCF_040613235.1 Streptomyces sp. NPDC006296
GCCGCTCGGTGTTGGTGGTCGCGCTGTGCTTCGCCTGTGCTGCGGGCAGGTGCCGTCCTCGTGCCTCGGACGGCCCCTACCCTTCGCTCCGGCTCAGCTCAGCCGCTCGATGACCATGGCCATGCCCTGGCCGCCGCCCACGCACATCGTCTCCAGGCCGAACTGCTTGTCGTGGAACTGCAGGCTGTTGATCAGCGTGCCGGTGATGCGGGCGCCGGTCATGCCGAAGGGGTGGCCGACGGCGATCGCGCCGCCGTTGACGTTGACCTTGTCGAGCGACAGGCCGAGGTCCCGGTAGGAGGGGATGACCTGGGCGGCGAACGCCTCGTTGATCTCGGCGAGGTCGATGTCGTCGACGGTCAGCCCGGCGCGCTCGAGCGCCTGCTTGCTGGCCTCGACCGGTCCGTAGCCCATGATCTCGGGGGAGAGGCCGGAGACGCCGGTCGAGACGATGCGGGCCAGCGGGGTCAGGCCCAGCTCGCGCGCCTTGGTGTCCGACATGATCACGAGCGCGGCGGCGCCGTCGTTGAGCGGGCAGCAGTTGGCCGCGGTGACGAGGCCGTCGGGGCGGAACACCGGCTTCAGGCCCTGCACGCCCTCCAGGGTGACGCCCGCACGGGGCCCGTCGTCCTTCGAGACGACCGTGCCGTCCGGCGTGGTGACCGGGGTGATCTCGCGCTCCCAGAAGCCGTTCTTGAGAGCTTCCTCGGCGAGGTTCTGCGACCGCACGCCGAACTCGTCCATGTCCTGGCGGGTGACGCCCTTGGTCCGGGCCAGATTCTCCGCGGTCTGCCCCATCGCGATGTAGGCGTCCGGGACGAGGCCCTCCGCGCGCGGATCGGTCCAGCCGGTGCCCTCCTGCTCCGCGCGGGCCGCGGTGCGGGCCTCGGCCTCGGCGAAGAGCGGGTTGTGCGTGTCCGGCAGGCTGTCGGAGTTGCCCTTCACGAAGCGCGACACCATCTCGACACCCGCGGAGATGAAGACGTCGCCCTCGCCGGCCTTGATGGCGTGCAGCGCCATGCGGCTGGTCTGCAGCGAGGACGAGCAGTAGCGGGTCACCGTGCAGCCGGGGAGGTGGTCCATCCCCATCTGTACGGCGATGATGCGGCCCAGGTTGTTGCCCTGCTCGCCGCCGGGAAGGCCGCAGCCGAGCATCAGGTCGTCGATGTCCCTGGGGTCCAGCTCCGGGACCTTGGCCAGCGCGCTCTGGATGATGCTCGCGGTCAGGTCGTCCGCGCGCACATCCTTGAGAGACCCCTTGAAGGCCCGGCCGATGGGCGAACGGGCAGCAGAGACGATCACGGCTTCGGGCATCACGCGGCTCCATGAGGGCTGGAAGGCAGGAAGGCTGGGCTGCCTTGGAAGTTACCCGGACGTACAGCAGAGGTCACCCGGCAGTCGATGTGATGCCGACCTCTTTTCTAAGCAACCGCTCAGTCGCCCGCATTGTTCCATCGGTGGAGGGGCATGTGCTCGGCCCAGCGCCAGGTGGCGCTCGACCCGCCGCCCGCGTCCTTCTCCTTGTCCACCGGGTCGGTGCCCTCCCGGTCCTTGTCCCCGTGCGGCAGCGGTTCCGTGTGGGCGGGCAGACGCCGGCGCCTGCGGTGCTTGAGCAGGGCCCAGGGCGCGCGCGCCGCCGTCACCTCGGTGCCGGCCTCCCGCGCGGCACGGGAGGCCGCCTTGGCGACCGGCAGCATGCCCTCCCGGCGCGAGCCGTCCAGGTGGTCGGACTCCGGCCACAGGCCGAGGGACGCGCACAGGGTCGGCAGCATCGCCATCGCGGCGGTCGCGTACCCCTCCGCCGAGGGGTGGTAGTTGTCGGGGCCGAAGAGCTCCCGCGGGTTCGCCTCGAACTCAGGGCCGAGCAGGTCGCCCAGGGAGACGGTCCGCCCGCCCTGTTCCACCGCACCGATCGTCTGGGCCGCCGCGAGCTGCCGGCTCACCCGCCGGGCCAGCCACCGCAGGGGCTGGTAGACCGGCTCGATCGTGCCCAGGTCCGGGCAGGTGCCCACGACCACCTCCGCGCCGGCCGTGCGCAGTCTCCGCACGGCCGTGCTCAGACAGCGCACCGACTGCGTCGCCGGCATCCGGTGGGTCACGTCGTTGGCGCCGATCATGATCGCGCAGACGTCCGGCATCCCGGACGGATCCGCGAGCGCCAGCGAGACCTGGCGTTCCAGATCGTCCGACCGGGCACCCGGCAGGGCCACGTTGCGGAGGTCCACCGGCCGCTCCGCCACCGCCGCCAGCCCGGACGCCAGCAGCGCTCCCGGCGTCTGGCCCGCTCGGCGCACGCCCTGGCCGGCCGCCGTCGAGTCGCCCAGCAGGACGAAGCGCAGCGGATCGGCGGGGCCGGCGAACGCCACCCCGTACCGTCCGTCCGCGCTCGGCGGGACGGGCGCCGTGCCTCCGCCCACCTGCCGTTTCGCCAACTGGACCTCGGCCAGTACCAGACCCACCGTCGCCGCGCCGATCAGTCCGACGCTGCCGCCCCCGTAGGCCGCACCCGCTGCGATCCGCCGTGCCACCCTCGCTCTCGACACAGTCCGGTCCACCTCCTCCGTGCCGTCCAGCCGTACACAGCACTACCCTGCCCCGCGAGGGGCGTAGCTCAATCGCTTCGACCAATCTCCGGCCCGTACGCATACTCTTGCCTGACCATCACGGAGATCCCGGAGTACACGGTGCAATTCCACGATTCGATGATCAGTCTTGTCGGCAACACCCCGCTCGTCAGGCTGCGCAATGTATCGGCAGGCATTCAGGCGACGGTCCTGGCCAAGGTCGAGTACTTCAACCCCGGCGGGTCGGTGAAGGACCGCATCGCGCTGCGCATGATCGAGGCGGCCGAGCAGAGCGGGGAGCTGAAGCCCGGCGGCACGATCGTCGAGCCGACCAGCGGCAACACGGGCGTCGGCCTGGCCATCGTGGCCCAGCAGAAGGGCTACAAGTGCATCTTCGTCTGCCCGGACAAGGTGTCCACGGACAAGATCAACGTCCTGCGCGCGTACGGCGCGGAGGTCGTCGTCTGCCCGACGGCCGTCGACCCGGAGCACCCGGACTCGTACTACAACGTCTCCGACCGGCTGGTGCGTGAGACGCCGGGAGCCTGGAAGCCCGACCAGTACTCCAACCCCAACAACCCGCGCTCGCACTACGAGACCACGGGACCGGAGCTCTGGGAGCAGACGGAGGGGAGGATCACCCACTTCGTCGCGGGCGTCGGCACGGGCGGCACCATCAGCGGCACGGGCCGCTACCTCAAGGAGATCAGCGAGAACCGCGTGCAGGTCATCGGCGCGGACCCGGAGGGTTCCGTCTACTCCGGCGGTTCGGGGCGCCCGTATCTCGTGGAGGGCGTCGGCGAGGACTTCTGGCCGAGCGCCTACGACCGCACGGTCACGGACGAGATCGTCGCCGTGTCCGACAAGGACTCCTTCCAGATGACGCGCCGCCTCGCCAAGGAGGAGGGCCTCCTGGTCGGTGGCTCCTGCGGCATGGCCGTCGTGGCGGCGCTGGAGGTCGCCAAGCGCCTCGGACCCGACGACGTGGTCGTCGTCCTGCTGCCGGACAGCGGCCGCGGCTACATGAGCAAGATCTTCAACGACGAGTGGATGGCCGACTACGGCTTCCTGGAGGACACCGGCCCGTCCGCCCGGGTCGGCGCCGTCCTCGACTTCAAGGAGGGGCCGCTCCCCTCCCTCGTCCACATGCACCCGGAGGAGACGGTCGGCGAGGCGATCGACGTGCTCCGCGAGTACGGCGTCTCGCAGATGCCCATCGTGAAGCCGGGCGCCGGCCACCCCGACGTGATGGCCGCCGAGATCATCGGCTCCGTGGTGGAGCGGGAGCTCCTGGACGCACTGTTCACCCAGCGGGCCACGCTCTCCGACCCGCTGGAGAAGCACATGTCGGCCCCGCTGCCGCAGGTCGGCTCGGGCGAACCGGTCGAGGACCTGATGGCCGTGCTCGGCGGTACCAACGGCGCCGACGCGGCGGTCGTCCTGGTCGAGGGCAAGCCGAAGGGCGTCGTGAGCAGGCAGGACCTGCTGGCCTTCCTGGCGAAGGACACGACGGTCAAGCCGTAGCGCCCCGCTTCCGGGGCTCCGGTGGGCCGTCCCCGGGCTTCGCGAAAACGGTACGAGCGCGACACGTCGACGCAGCACCGGCTTAACACGGCTCGGGCAGAGTCATGGGTGTCGGCAGGGAGACCCGCCGACACCACGAACGGCGACACGGACTACGGAGCGGCTCCCGGACCTCCACCGTCGCCAGGACGTGACACCCGGCCCTGACCCGGGTTCGCGTCCCTCGCGGGGACCGCCGTCGTCCCGCCCCCCGGGCAACCGGGGGTGCGGCGGTCCCCGCGATTATCCTCCGCCGGACGCGCGCGGCCGGACCCGCTCGGCGGGCTCCTCGGCCGGAGACGCACACGCGGCCCCCGTGGGCAGTCCGCTCGGACGGACGTGCGCGGCCGGGCCGGCAATCGGCAGTGTTCCCGGCCGGACGTGCGCAGTCCGCCGGACTCGGCACGCTCTGCGGCCCGTTGCGGCCCCGTTCCTCTCCTCGGGCACGCCGTCCTCGCGTCCGTTTCCCGGCCGGTCCGGGTGCCCGCAGGCCCGGCCGTACGGGAGCGGCGGGGAGAGCTCCGTTCCGGCGGTCCGCAGGGGAGGGCGGGCCCTGTCCGGTCGGCGTAGCGTGGATGCCGGGAGACGGGAGGCGCGCCCATGGCCACCACGACATCGTCCGCCCGTGCCATCCCCCGTACCTTCGGGGCGAGGGCGCGCCTGGTCAACGAGGCCGAGCTGAGGGCGACGCTCTCGACGTTCCGCGAGCTCTCCGACCCGGACTGGCAGCGGCCGACCGGCTGCACCGGCTGGACGGTCCGGGACATGCTGGCCCACACCGTCGGCCAGTACGAGGAACTGCCGCGCCCCTGGCTCGCCGTGAGCCGGGTCCGGCGCGCCGCGCGGACCCATCCGTACCTCGGCCGGCGGGACGGGCACAACGCGGCGCAGATCGACGACCGGCGGGCCGTCCCCGGCCGCGAACTGATCGGCGCCCTCGCCCACTTCGCGCCCCAGGGGCTCATCGCGCTGCGCCGTGTCCCGGCCCCGGTCCGCCGCAGGCTCCGGCTGAGCCTGCTCTACCCGGAGGCGAAGGCGCTGCCCGACGACTCGGTGGACTACCTCGGCAACGTCCTCGTGGTCCGCGACACCTGGATGCACCGGGTCGACCTCGGCGACGCCCTCGGGGCCGACCTGGTCCTCGACGGCCACGACCGGGAGATCATCGACCAGGTGGTGCTGGACTTGGCCCTCACATGGACGGGGCCGGCCGTGGAGATCGACCTCGACGGCCCGGCGGGAGGGCACCGGCTGCTGGGTATCGGTACTCCGGCGGCCACCCTGCGCGCGGACGCGGTCGACTTCGCCCGGCACGTGTCGGGGCGGCCGACGAGGGGCCCTCTGGAGGTGGAGGGCGACCCCGGGGCACGGGCCGCGCTGACGGCGGCGCGCGTCATGTTCTGACGGCTCCGGCGCCCCCGTACGGGCTCCTCACGGGGCGGACGGACGGGGCCGGGCGCCCGAGGGTGGGCACGGGCGTCACGGAGGTGTCGCCGCGGCGAGGAAGGCCTCGGGCGTGACCGCGTACCCCAGGGAGTTGATGACGGGGACCGGGGTGTCGTCGATCAGGACCGTCGGGGTGGACCGGACCCCGCTCGCCTCGAAGGCCGCCGCGACCTGCGCCGCCCACGGCAGGTAGGTGCGGTCCATGACCTTCTGCCGGAAGGCGTCGGTGTGCAGCGCCTGGACCTCGGCCGCCAGTCCCAGCAGGACGTCACGGTCGGCGAAGGCGTCGACGTCCTCGCTGGGCTGATCGGCGTACAGCGCCCGCAGGTAGTGCATGAACGCCTTCTGGCCCTCGTCCGCGGCGGCTCCCAGCGCGGCCAGCGCCTCCAGGGAGCCGCTGCCGCCCGCGGAGCCGTCGATGAAGGTGCCGAAGTGGTGGTCCACCGCGAATTTCCCCTCGTCGGCGGCCTGCTCCAGCACCGCGCCGAGGCCGAGCTCCATGCGCTTGCAGTAGGGGCAGCGCAGATCGGCGTAGACGCTCAGGACGTGCGCGGCGTCGGCGGCGCCGTACCGGACGACGATGCCGCCCGGTCCTCTCGTGTTCGCTGGGATCATGGTCCCAGGGTCGGCAGGGGAGGGCGGTCCCGCAATGCGAGCGGCGGTCCGGCGTCGCCCGCAGCGGTGTCCGGGGTCCGGCCCGGTATCCCGTACGCCGCGTCCGGCCCGGTGTTCCGGGGCGGGCCTGCGGTGCGGGCCGGCTCCGGCCGGCCGCGCTGTCAGAAGTTGCCGTTGGAGAGGATCTCGCCGTCCTTGTCGTAGACGGTGACGAGGCCGTTGTCCGAGTCCTTCCAGTCGGCGAAGGCCGAGGCCAGCAGCTTGCCCTCACCCTGGTGCGGTCCCATCATCCCGCCGGAGAAGTCGGTGTAGACATCGGCCGAGTCCAGGATCCCGTTCGACTTGTCCGCGCCCTGGACCTTGGTCACGTGCTCGGCCGCGGCCTGCTCGGCGGCGGTGCCGTTCTTCGCGACGAAGGCCTTGAACCGGTCGGCCTGCGAGCGTTCCTGCTTCTCCTCTGCGGGCTTGTCGTCGGCCTGCTCCACGGGCTCCGCGGCAGCCCGCTCCTGCGGGGCGGTGGCCGTCGTGTCGGCGCCCTGGTCCGTGTCGTCGCCGCCCGTGGCGATCGCGATGACCATGAAGAACGCGAAGACCCCGCCGACGGCCGTGAGCACCTTGTGCCGGGCGAACCAGGACCGCTGGGGCGGCGGCTGCTGGGGCGGAACCGGCCCGCCGGGGTGGACGGCGGGACCGCCCTGGTACGGCTGCTGGGGATTCTGCGGGTACTGCTGGGACATGGGGTGTTTCTTCCTGACGGTGTGGATGGAACAGCGCGGGAACGCGAAGGACCACCGATGAGGGCACGTTTTCTTCACATACTCCGGCGCTGCTGCCGGGCCTGTGGCTAGTGCGGCGGGGAATTCACCGGAGCGGGTGAAATATGCCCGAAGCTCTTGACGGGAAGGATGCGTCGAGGCATTCCGAGGCTGGTGGGGGCGTCACCAAGGGGTGCGGTTCGCCGTACGCCCGCACCTCGCCGGAGGGCGGGGTGCGGTGGTCACGCCCGCCGCCGCGGAGGGTCGAGGTGGCTGGTGGGGCGGGAGTGCGTCCTGTGAAATGTGGGGGATGTGTGCCCCTCGCGCAGGGGGTGCCTGCATGCACCTCCGTGCGGGGTGCGGGGCGGCGTCGGCGCCCGTCCTTGCGTCGGCCGGGGCCGCTACGGCCGGCGGATGCCGGTGTTCCCCGAAGGGCCGGGGCGCCGCCGTGGCCGTGGGGCGGTACCTCACGCACCCCGGGGCGCGGCCTTGGTCCCCGGGTGGCGGTGCCGCCGGGGCGGGGGCTGTATATGGACATACAGACCGCTTGCTGGCTGAATGGATTCCGCTGTGCCGGACCGGCGCGGTGGAACTCCGGAGGGGACAGCATGAGCGGGAGCAGCCCGGCTGCGCGGTTGCAGCGGCTCTTCGAGGGGCAGCGGCTCACACCCACCCAGCGGCGGATCGCGCACTCCATGGTGCGCAGGGCCGCCGACGCCCCGTTCCTGTCGAGTGTGGAGCTGGCCGAGCTGGCCGGGGTCAGCCAGCCGTCCGTCACGCGTTTCGCCGTGGCCCTCGGGTTCGACGGCTACCCCGCGCTGCGCAGACACCTGCGGGAGGTCTCGCCCGCCGAGTCCGCCGACGGGTCCGCCGGGGACGGTGCGGAGGACAGCCTCAACGAGTACCAGCAGGCGGTGCGGGCGGAGATCGAGAATCTGCGTCAGCTCTCCGAACTGCTCGCCGATCCGGCACCGGTGGAGCGGGCGGGCCGGCTGCTCGCCGCCTCCAGGCCCCTCCTCGTGCTCGGCCTCCGGGCGGCCTCCTCGCAGGCCCGGGGCTTCGGGTACTTCGCGGCCAAGGTGCACCCGGACGTACGGGTGATCGACGAGGGCGGGAGCATGCTGCACGACCGGGTCGACGCCGCGGTGCGGGCGGGTGCGAGCGCGCTGATGTGCTTCGCCCTGCCGAGGCACCCGCGCGAGGTCGTGGACGGACTGGCGTACGCACGGGAACGGGGGCTGACCACGGTGACCGTGGCCGACTCCGCGTTCGCGCCGGTCGCGGCCCACAGCGATCTGCTGATCCCGGCCGCCGTGGGCACCGGGCTGGCCTTCGACACCGCGTGCGCCCCGATGCTGCTGGGCCGTGTGCTCCTGGAGGCCATGTGCGACGGGCTGCCCGAGGCGCAGGCCCGGCTGGAGGAGTTCGACGCGCGGGCCGCGTCGCGGGGGCTGTTCGTCGAGTAGCAGGCGGGCACGGGGAGGGCCCGGCGGCAGGACGGCCGGGCCCAGCCGGACGGCCGGAGCTCGGACGACTTCGAAGCGGACGGCCCCGAAGCGCCAGGACCCGAGCCCGGAGGCCGGAGCCCGGACGACCCCGGAGCGGACTGCCCCGGAGCGGATGACCCGAGCCCGGAGCCCGGACGACCCCGGAGCGGACGGCCCCGAAGCGGATGACCCGAGTCCGGAGCCCGGACGACCGGAGCCCTGCCGTCCGTGGCGGGGGCGCCGCACCCGGAGGGGCGCGGCGCCGCCGCCGTTGAGGGCCCGGGGTCAGACCTCCAGTTCCGCCTCGATCTTGCGGAGCTGGTGACGGGCCATCGCGAGGTTCGCTCTGCCGCCGTCCAGGACGAGGTAGAGGAACAGGCCGTTGCTGCCGCGGGTCTTGAGCAGCCGGATCAGGTGGTACTGGGTGCCGAGGGTGATCAGGATGTCCTCGATCTCGTCCTTGATGCCCAGGTGCTCCATGGTCCGGAGCTTGGCCCGGACGACGTCCGTGTTGCCGGCCGCCGCGACCTCCAGGTTGAAGTCCTTGCCACCGCCGAGGGTGCCGAGGGCCATGCCGCTGGTGTAGTCGACGAGAGCGACACCGAGGGTCCCCTCGATCGACGCCATCGCGTTCTTCAGTGACGTTTCGGTGTTGGCCATAGTGCTCGTGTCCTCTCCCTGGCCGGCCCGTTGGCCGGTCCGTGACTGGTTGGTGCGTGACGGGGTGGTGCGGGACTGCGTGGTGCGGGGCTCGGTGGTGCGTGACCCGGCGCTGCGGGACCGGGCGGCGCGATTTCCGTCGGCGGGTGGACGGCCCGGGCCGTCCGCGGCCGGCGCGCGGGTCATGTGGGATCCGGCGGGGTCTCGCGGCGCGGCAGGCCGCCGGACTGCTGCGGGCGCACCGGCGGCGCGGGGCGGTCCGCGCGGTCCTGGGCGGCGTCGACGAGCTCGCCGATGCGCGCGCCGGCGCGGCGGCCCTCCAGATGGAGGCGGCCGACGTTGATGCGGTCCTCGGCCAGCAGGGTCAGAACGGCGGAGGAGCCCGCCGCGTAGGTGGCGATGTAGCCGTTCTCGCCGCGGATGAGGAGCTCGCGGAAGCCGCCGCGGCGGGTCGCGTCGGACATCCTGACCGCGACGCCGAGTGCGGCGGCGGTCAGTGCGGCGACGCCCTCGGCCTCGATGCCCGGGGTGTCCCGGGCCACGATCAGGCCGTCGGTGCTGGCGGCCAGCGCGCCGGTGAGGAGCGGCACCCGGGCGCGTAACCGCTGGAGCTCGTCGAGGACGTCCTTCACCTCTGCCTCGGGCACCATCAGCTGTCTCCTCCCGGCACGCTGTCTGAGCGCGCGTATCACAGGGCCTCCAATGCGTCTCTGAGTCGGCGCAGCAGGGCGACGTCGGGGTCGTTCGTGACCTCCGGCAGGGTGATGCGGCTGTGCCCGGACCCCGGTGCGGTGCCCGACGCGTCCGGGCGGACCGCCTCGACCAGCCCGGCGGCGGCCAGCCGGCGCAGGTCGACCAGGGTGTGGAAGGCGGAGCGGCCCAGCTCCCGGGCGATGTCGGTGGCCGTGCGCTCGCCGTCGACCAGGGTCAGCACCCGGCGCTGGCGCGCGGGGACCGAGGCATCGGCCGGGTGGGCCGAGGGGGCGAGCGGCGCGCTGTCGGTGAGCGCGTCCGGCCAGATCCGGTCGAGGAGTTCCCTGCGCCGGAGCGTCTCGCGCTGCACGGCGTGCACGGGTACGGGGCGGACGGGGCCGATCCAGTGGGAGACGCCGTAGCGGAAGCGGGCCGGTGTGTGGGTGGGGGCCAGGGCGAAGAAGGCGGCGTCGTAGAGCGCCCCCAGATGGCAGAGCTCCAGGGCGCCGCCGGGCACCCGGCCGCTGTCCACGAGGTAGCGGCCGACCCGCTGCCCGGCGCCCGCCTGGGCCACCGCGTCCCACCAGCCCTCGGGACGCAGCGCGCCGCCCGCGGTGAGCAGGACGTCGATGCCGGGGGTCGCGGGGCTCTCCGCGTGGACCACCTGGCCGTCGGCGAGGTACAGGGTGCCCCGGTCGCGCATCAGCGCGCCGGTTGCGCGCTCCGCCGCGAGCCGCTGCAACATCGGTGAGGGCGCGGCCCGTTCGGACGTGCCGGGCGGTTCGGTGCCGGCGGGTCTCATGCCAGGACCAGCCGCTCCGCAATCTCGCCGAGCCGGATCCGCGCCATCGCCAGGTTGCCTTCCGCGCGGTCCAGCCAGAGGTGGAGGAAGACGCTGCTGTCGAAGGCCGTCTCGACGAAACGGAGGATGTGGTAGCCGGGGGCGGTGGTCACGATGACGTCCTCGACCGAGGGGACGGGCGGGCCGGTCGATCCGGCGGGCGGGTCCGGCTGCGCGAAGACCGGTTGTTCGGCGGCCATCCTGGCCACCTCGGCGGTCTCGGCGGCCGTGGCCTCGTGGTCGCCGTTGGGTGACTCGCCGATGGTGCCGAGGGCGAGACCGCTCGTCCAGTCGACCACCGCGGCACCCCGGGCACCGGGCAGTCTCATGACGTCGATCAGGCACTCGTCGATTCCGGGCAACGCGCACTCCCCTCCGGACGTGGCGTACGGATGTAGTGGAGAGGCTACGCAACGTGTGCGCTCCGGGTGGGAGTTCTGGCATTTTCCACAGGTACATGCGGGCGGCGGCGGAAAGGTCCGCTGGTCGACGCGCGGCCGCCGGCCGGAAGATGTCCGGCCCGCCCCGCCGCGGCGGGGCGGTCCCTGTTGACTAGGAGTATTCAGGTGGACAGGATGTGAATAGGAGAGTCACATACGCGAGGAGGCAGCCCCCATGTCAGGACCCCGCCCCGTACGGGCACCGCGCGGTACGGAACTGAGTGCCCTGGGATGGCAGCAGGAAGCCGCCCTCCGCATGCTCCAGAACAACCTCGACCCCGAGGTCGCCGAGCACCCCGACAAGCTCGTCGTCTACGGAGGCACCGGCAAGGCCGCACGCGACTGGCGGTCCTTCGACGCCATGGTCCGCACCCTCCGGACGCTCAAGCAGGACGAGACGATGCTCGTCCAGTCCGGCCGCCCGGTCGGTGTGATGCAGACCCACGAGTGGGCCCCGCGCGTCCTGATCGCCAACTCCCACCTGGTGGGTGACTGGGCGAACTGGGAGGAGTTCCGCCGTCTGGAGGCGCTCGGACTCACCATGTACGGCCAGATGACCGCGGGTTCCTGGATCTACATCGGGACCCAGGGCATCCTCCAGGGCACGTACGAGACGTTCGCCGCCGTCGCCGCCAAGCGGTTCGGCGGGACGCTGGCCGGCACCATCACGCTGACGGCCGGACTGGGCGGCATGGGCGGCGCCCAGCCGCTGGCCGTCACGATGAACGACGGGGTCGCCCTGTGCATCGACTGCGACCCGCGCGCCATCGAGCGCCGGATCGAGCACCGCTTCCTGGACGTCCGCGCCGATTCCCCGGAGCACGCCCTCCAGCTGGCCGTCGAGGCCCGCGACGCGCGGCGCCCGCTCTCCATCGGCCTGCTCGGCAACGCGGCGGAGCTGCTGCCCCGCCTGCTCGCCGAGGGCGCCCCGGTCGACATCGTCACCGACCAGACCAGCGCGCACGACCCGCTCGCCTATCTGCCCGTCGGGGTCGACTTCGACGACATGGCCTCCTACGCCGCCGAGAAGCCCGCCGACTTCACCCGGCGCGCCCGGGAGTCGATGGCCGCGCACGTCGAGGCGATGGTCGGCTTCATGGACGCCGGGGCCGAGGTCTTCGACTACGGCAACTCGATCCGCGGCGAGGCCCAGCTCGCCGGCTACGCCCGCGCGTTCGACTTCCCCGGCTTCGTGCCGGCCTACATCCGGCCGCTCTTCTGCGAGGGCAAGGGCCCCTTCCGCTGGGCGGCCCTCTCGGGCGAGGACTCCGACATCCACAAGACGGACAAGGCGCTGCTCGAACTCTTCCCGGAGAACGAGTCGCTGCACCGCTGGATCAGGATGGCCGGCGAGCGGGTCCACTTCCAGGGGCTGCCCGCCCGGATCTGCTGGCTCGGCTACGGCGAACGCGACCGGGCCGGCGAGCGGTTCAACGACATGGTGGCGAGCGGTGAGCTCGCCGCGCCGCTGGCCATCGGGCGCGACCACCTGGACTGCGGATCGGTCGCCTCGCCCTACCGGGAGACCGAGGCCATGCTCGACGGCTCCGACGCCATCGCGGACTGGCCGATGCTCAACGCCATGGTCAACGTGGCCTCGGGAGCGTCCTGGGTGTCCCTGCACCACGGGGGAGGCGTGGGCATGGGGCGCTCCATCCACGCGGGGCAGGTCACCGTCGCCGACGGCACGGAGCTCGCCGGGGAGAAGATCCGCCGGGTCCTCACGAACGACCCCGGGATGGGCGTCATCCGGCACGTCGACGCCGGGTACGACCTCGCGGAGTCCGTCGCCTCGGACCAGGGCGTACGGGTCCCGATGGCGGAGGGCGACGACCGGTGACCGGGACCGTGGACGACGGCCCGGGGGCGGGCCTATCCGGGCGGGAGCCCCACGGGTCCGGGGCCGTGGACGCCGGCGAGGGGGCGCGCTTGTCCGGGCGGGAGCCCCGCGGGCCGGGGGCCGTGGGCAACGGACCGGAGGCGGGCCCGGCCCGGCGGGAGCGCCGCGGGCCGGGGGCCGGCCGGCGGGAGGAGGCGCGGTCCCGCACCGGCGGGGCCGAGTCGTTCCAGGAGATGTGGCGCGGCCTCGCTCCCCTCGGACGGGACCGCGGCAGCGGCGGCTACCGCCGGTACGCCTGGACCGGCGCCGACGCGGAGTGCCGGGCGTGGTTCCGCGCCCAGGCCGAGTCCCGCGGGCTCGTCCACGAGGTCGACCGCAACGGCAACCAGTGGGCCTGGCACGGCGATCCCCTCGCGGGGGACGCCGTGGTCACCGGGTCCCACCTCGACTCCGTCCCCGACGGGGGCGCCTTCGACGGCCCGCTCGGCGTGGTGTCCTCCTTCGCCGCCCTGGACGAGCTCCGCGGCAGAGGGGTGGAGTGGACGCGGCCCCTCGCCGTCGTCAACTTCGTCGACGAGGAGGGGGCCCGCTTCGGGCTCGCCTGCGTCGGCTCCCGGCTCGCCGCGGGCCGGCTGACCGCCGAGGACGCGCACCGGCTGCGTGACGGGGACGGGATCTCGCTGCCGCAGGCCATGGAGGCGGCGGGACAGGACCCCGACGCGATCGGCCCCGATCCCGAACGCCTCGCCCGGGTGGGCGCGTTCGTCGAGCTGCACGTGGAGCAGGGGCGCGCCCTCGACCTCGGCGGCGACCCGGTCGGGGTCGCCTCCGCCATCTGGCCGCACGGCCGCTGGCGGTTCGACTTCCGGGGCGAGGCGAACCACGCCGGCACCACACGGCTCGCCGACCGCCGTGACCCCATGCTCACGTACGCCGAGACCGTGCTCGCGGCCCGGCGGGAGGCCGAACTCGCCGGAGGGCTCGCGACCTTCGGGAAGGTCGTCGTCGAGCCGAACGGGGTCAACGCGATCCCGTCCCTCGTGCGGGGCTGGCTCGACTCGCGGGCCGCCGACCAGGCCACGCTGGACGCCGTCGTGAGCGGCGTCGAACGGGCCGCGCGGGAGCACGCCGAGCGGGCCGGGATCGATCTCGACGTCGTCCGCGAGTCGTTCACGCCGGTGGTGGACTTCCAGCACGCGCTGCGCGACGAGATCCGCCGGGTGCTGGAGGAGCGCGCCCCCGGCGCCGGTGGGCGCGCGGTGCCGGTGCTCGGCACGGGCGCGGGACACGACGCGGGTATTTTGTCCGCCTCCGTGCCGACCGCCATGCTGTTCGTACGGAACCCCACCGGGATCTCGCACTCACCGGCCGAACACGCGGCGGAGGACGACTGCGTGGCCGGAGTGAGGGCACTCGCCGACGTACTGGAGGGTCTCGCGTGCAGCTGACGACGCAACCGACGGGCACACCGGTCACCGCGGCGTACTGGATGTCGCACGCCTGGCTCGGCACCCATGTCGAACCGGACGTGCTCCTGGAGGTGTCCGACGGGCGCGTCGCGGCCGTCCGTACGGGCGTCGGGACACCGCCGCCCGGCGCCACCGTGCTGCGCGGGCTGACCCTCCCGGGGCTGGCCAACGCCCACTCGCACGCCTTCCACCGCGCGCTGCGCTCCACCGTCCAGGTCGGCTCCGGCACCTTCTGGACCTGGCGCGAGACGATGTACCGCGCGGCCGCCCGCCTCACCCCGGACACCTATTACGACCTGGCCCTCGCCACGTACGCCGAGATGGCACTGGCGGGCATCACCGCGGTCGGTGAGTTCCACTATGTGCACCACGCGCCGGGCGGCACGCCCTACGCGAACCCGAACGCCATGGGCGAGGCGCTGATCGCGGCGGCGGCCGAGGCCGGCATCCGGATCACCCTGCTCGACACTGCCTACCTCGCCGCCGGGTTCGGGGAGCAGCCGGACCGCCACCAGCTGCGCTTCTCCGACACCACCGCCGACGCCTGGGCCGAGCGGGCCTCCCTCCTCAAGGGCGACGGCGACCTGGTGGTGATCGGCGCCGCGATCCACTCCGTACGGGCCGTCCCGGCGGACCAGCTGGCCACCGTCGCCGGGTGGGCCCGGGAGCGGGCGGTCCCGCTGCATGTGCACCTCTCCGAGCAGACCGCGGAGAACGACGCCTGCCTGGCCGCCCACGGCCGCACCCCCGCCCGCCTCCTCGCCGACCACGGGGTCCTGGGCCCCGGCACCACCGGCATCCACCACACGCACCTCACCGCCGAGGACATCGAGCTGCTCGGCACCTCCGGGACGGGCACCTGCATGTGCCCCACCACGGAACGCGACCTCGCCGACGGCATCGGCCCCGCCACCGAGCTCCAGAGGGCGGGCTCCCCCCTCTCGCTGGGCAGTGACAGCCATGCCGTGATCGACCTCTTCGAGGAGGCCCGGGCGATGGAGCTCAACGAACGCCTGCGGACGCGGCGGCGCGGTCACTGGACGGCGTCCGCCCTGCTCGAAGCGGCGTCCGCCGGTGGACACGCCGCGCTCGGCCGCCCCGGCGCGGGAACGCTCGAACCGGGTGCGCCCGCCGACCTCGCCACCGTCGCCCTGGACTCCGTCAGGACGGCGGGGCCGGTACCGCGGCTGGCCGCCGAGGCGGCCGTATTCGCCGCCACGGCCGCCGATGTGCGGCACACCGTGGTGGCCGGACGGCACCTCGTGCGGGACGGGCGGCACACACGGATCGACGACGTGCCCGGAGCGCTCGCCTCGGCCGTCGCCGCCCTGCACGCCTGACCACCGGGCCCGGCGGACCGCCGGACTCCCGTCCCGGCGGAGCGCCGAGCACCCGGCCGAACGCACGGGCGAACGTCCGGCTGAACGGTCCGCCGAGCGTCCGGCTGAACGGCCCGCCGAGCGCCCGGGGGACCGGACTGCCGAGCGCCCGGGGGTCCGGTCCGCCGGCGTCTCGGCCCGCCGCCCCTCCGCGCACCCGGGCGAGCCACGCACGCGCCGCCCGCCCGGGCCGCCGACCCCCGCCGACCACCCCGGCAGCCGAGCCGGGCGAACCCGAAGAGAGCTGTGCCCGGATGACGACGACCGCCACGACCGCCCTCACCCACATCGCGAACCTGGTCACCAACGACCCCTCCCTCGGCGACGGGACCCCCCTGGGCCTGATCCGGGACGCGGCCGTCGTCATCGACGGCGACCGCATCGTGTGGACCGGTGAATCCAGCAAAACACCCACCACTGACAACGCCTTCGACGTGGGCGGCCGCGCGGTGATCCCCGGCTTCGTGGACTCCCACTCCCACCTGGTGTTCGCGGGCGACCGCACCGCCGAGTTCAACGCCCGGATGTCCGGCCGCCCTTATGCGGCGGGCGGTATCCGTACGACCGTGGCCGCCACCCGCGCCGCCTCCGACGAGGAGCTCTCCGCGAACGTCGCGCGCTATCTGGCCGAGGCGCTCCGGCAGGGAACCACCACCTTCGAGACCAAGTCCGGCTACGGCCTCACCGTCGAGGACGAGGCACGCGCCCTGCGCATCGCCGCCCGCCACACCGACGAGGTCACCTTCCTCGGCGCCCACATCGTGTCCCCCGACTACGCCGACGACCCCGCCGGATACGTCGACCTGGTGACCGGGCCGATGCTGGACGCCTGCGCCCCGTACGCCCGTTGGATCGACGTCTTCTGCGAGCGGGGAGCCTTCGACGAGGACCAGGCGCGCACGGTCCTCACCGCGGGTCTGGCCCGGGGTCTCCAGCCCCGCGTCCACGCGAACCAGCTCGGCCACGGCCCCGGTGTACGACTCGCCGTCGAGCTGGGCGCCGCGTCCGCCGACCACTGCACCCACCTCGACGACGCCGACCTCGACGCCCTCGGCCAGGGATCCACCGTCGCCACGCTGCTGCCCGGAGCCGAGTTCTCCACCCGCGCGGCCTGGCCCGACGCCCGGCGCCTCCTGGACGCGGGTGCCACGGTCGCGCTGTCCACGGACTGCAACCCGGGGTCCTCGTTCACCTCGTCCATGCCGTTCTGCATCGCCCTCGCCGTACGGGACATGGGCATGACCCCCGACGAGGCGGTCTGGTCCGCCACCGCCGGAGGGGCCGCCGCCCTGCGCCGCACCGACGTCGGCCGCATCACCCCCGGGGCGCGCGCCGACCTGGTGGTCCTCGACGCCCCGAGCCACGTCCACCTCGCCTACCGGCCGGGTGTCCCGCTGACCGGAGCGGTGTGGCGGTCCGGCCGACGGGAGGTGTGAGCAGTCCGCCCGGCTCCCACCGGCCGTCACCCGCCCCCGCAGCCGCCCGCCCCCGCAGCCGCCCGTCCCGTCCCGTCCCGCGCCCGCACGCCCCGGCCGCCCCGCCGCCGTACGCCGCACCCCCGCCGACATGCGGAAGGACCCGCCCGTGGCCGGGCAGGTCCTTCCGCAAGGGGGTACCGGGGCGGGCCCGGTGACGCCGGTTCACTCGTCCAGGGTCAGGCCCCTCCTGAGCTTGACCAGCGTGCGGGTGAGCAGCCGGGAGACGTGCATCTGGGAGATGCCGAGCTCCTCGCCGATCTCCGACTGCGTCATGTTGGAGACGAACCGCATGGAGAGGATCGTGCGGTCGCGCAGCGGGAGCGAGGCGATGAGCGGCTTGAGGGACTCGATGTACTCGATGCCCTCCAGCCCGTGGTCCTCGTAGCCGAGGCGGTCCGCGAGGGCCGCCTCGTTGCCGTCGCCCTGGTCGTCGGGCTTGGCGTCCAGCGAGCTCGCGGTGTAGGCGTTGCTCGCGGCCATGCCCTCGACGACCTCGTCCCGGCTGAGCCCGAGGCGCTCGGCGAGTTCGAGGATGGTGGGCGCGCGGTCCAGCTTCTGGGACAGTTCGTCGCCCGCCTTGGCCAGGTCGAGCCGCAGCTCCTGGAGCCGGCGCGGGACGCGCACGGACCAGCTGGTGTCGCGGAAGAAGCGCTTGATCTCGCCCACGATGGTGGGCATCGCGAACGTCGGGAACTCGACGCCCCGGCTGAGCTCGAAGCGGTCGATCGCCTTGATCAGGCCGATCGTGCCGACCTGGACGATGTCCTCCATGGGTTCGCTGCGGGTGCGGAACCGGGAGGCGGCGAACTTGACCAGGGCCAGGTTCAGCTCGACGAGGGTGTTGCGGACGTACGCGTACTCGTGGGTGCCCTCTTCGAGCGCTTCGAGGCGCGTGAAGAGCGTCTTCGACAGGGCCCTGGCGTCCACTGCGCCGATCCCGGCGTAGTGCGGGATCTCGGGAAGCCCTTCGAGGCCCTCGAACTCCTCGACCGGAAGCTGGTCGTCGGCGATCGGGCCGGTGGTGCTGGTGCGCGGGCCGGGTACGGCGCTCGCGGCAGCGGAGTCGGAATCGGTCGGTCCCTGAGGACATGCCGACGTCGCGATGTGGGTACGCGATACGTCGAGCCGGGGTGACATGGTTCTCCTCCATCGTTCTCGGCATATGGCTGCCGATGCCCATACGTGTTCCTGCGGTGAAGCGGCGCCTCCGAAGCCGGTCGGGTTCCTGGTGTGGATGTCCCTCCTACCCATACCCGGTTCCAGCCGTGAGTTACAAGCGCCAAATGCGCCTGAATGTCCGCTTTGTGGAGTTCTTCGACTACCGTGTGGCGAGGGAAACGCGTAATGTTCCACGCACGTCGGGGGCAGCCACGATGAAGCCGCGTACACAGGGGCGCGGGTAGTGACGGACGGCGAAGAGGGACGGGCATGGACCGCGGGACGGTCGGCAGTGCGAACCGGGGTCGGCTACAGGTCGAGGTCCGGACCGAGGGCCGAAGCGAAGTCGTGACGCCGGTGGGTGAGCTCGATCATCACACCGCCGATCTGCTGCGCGAGCCTCTGGAGAGCGCCGTCGAACAAGGGCGTGCGCGCCTGGTGGTGGACTGCTCGCGACTCGACTTCTGCGACTCCACCGGACTCAACGTGCTGCTCGGCGCGCGTCTGAAGGCGGAGGAGGCCGGGGGCGGGGTCCACCTGGCCGGAATGCAGCCCGTGGTGGCCCGCGTCTTCGAGATCACGGGCGCGGCGACGGTCTTCACCGTGCACGACTCCCTGAACGACGCCCTGAGCGACTGACGGCGGTGCTTCCGCCGCCTGTCCCGGGCGCCGGGAATCCGGATCCCGGGCACCGGGAACCCCGACTATCGCGCGCGTCACGCTCTTGGTGCGGCCCAAGTGGGTGTTGTCACCATTCGGCAGGGCAGGAGACACCCCGTCGGGGTCATGAAGCCCGCACACTCTGTATCTGATCCATATCTGTTCGATGGCAACACACGGTGAATCGGTGAGGTGAAGCGCTGATGAGCACCACCCGGCAGCATCCGCCGGGCGGCCTCGGCCGCGATCCGGACGACACGGGCCCCGCCCCGGTCGCGCCGGTCGACCGGCAGTGGCGCACCCTCTCGCTGCGAGGGGCCAGCGGCATCGTGCCGATGGCCCGCGACTTCGCCCGGCAGGCGCTCCACGACTGGGGCTGGCTGCCGGCGTCCGGTGCCGACCGGCGGGCGGCCGCCGAGGACGTCCTGCTCGTCGTCTCCGAGCTCGTCACGAACGCCTGCCTGCACGCGGGCGGTCCCGACGAGCTCCGTGTCGGCTGCTCCCCCAAGAGCCTGCGGGTCGAGGTCGTCGACAGCGGTGCGGGCGAGCCCGCGCCCCGCACCCCGCACCGCGCGGGGCGCCCCGGCGGGCACGGCATGTTCATCGTGGAGCGGCTCTGCCTCGACTGGGGCGTGTCGCGCACACCGGACCGGCCCGGCAAGACCGTCTGGGCCGAGCTCGCGGCCCCGGCGTAGCTCCGTCCACGCACCTCCCCGGCGCGGATCTCCTCTCCCGCCCGGACCCCGTACGCACGACCGAGGCCCCGCACCACTGGTGCGGGGCCTCGGTCGTGCGGACGGGGTCCGGGTCAGCGGACGTCGCCCATGAGCTCCTTGACCTTCCCGCGGTACATGAAGATCGCGAGACCGGCGAGGACGGCGAGCGCGGCCTGGAGTGCGACGACCCCGGTGCCGTTGAGCTCGACGCCCGCGAGGGACAGCAGGCCCGTGGTGCAGTCGCCGGCGGTCACGGCCAGGAACCAGACACCCATCATCTGGCTGGCGTACTTGGCCGGGGCCATCTTCGTGGTGACCGACAGGCCGACCGGGGACAGCGTCAGCTCGCCGACGGTCTGCACGAAGTAGATCGCGACCAGCCACATCGCGGCGGCCTTGTGGCCGTCGCCCGCGATGGTCAGCGGCGCCAGGAAGAGGAAGAACGACGCACCGACCAGCACCAGACCGGAGCTGAACTTCACGACCGTGCTCGGCTCCTTGCCCCGCCGGTTCAGCGCCAGCCAGAAGGTGGCGAAGACCGGGGCCAGCGCCATGATCAGGATCGGGTTGACCGACTGGTACCAGGAGACCGGGAAGTCCCAGCCGAGGACCGAGTTCTTCGCCGAGGACTCGGCGAAGATCGCCAGGGTCGAACCGCCCTGGTCGTAGATCATCCAGAAGATGGCGGCGGCCACGAAGAACCAGATGTAGCCGGACATCTTCTTCTGCTCGGTCGCGCTGAGCTCCTTGTCGCGCTTGATGCGCGCCAGGACCATGACCGGGATGACCAGGCCGGCGACCGTGATCGGGACCAGCAGCCAGTTCAGCGTGTAGACGCCGGTGACGACCGTGATGATGTAGAAGACGGCCGCGATGCCCAGCCAGATCATCGACTTGCGCAGCGTGGTCGCGCGCTCGTCGGCGGAGAGCGGCTTCGGCACGACGAGGCTGCGCTCGTCCAGGTGGCGGGTGCCGAGCAGGAACTGCGCGACGCCGAGTCCCATGCCGACCGCGGCCAGGGCGAAGCCCAGGTGCCAGTTGACGTTCTCGCCGACGGTGCCGATGGCCAGGGGTGCCACGAAGGCGCCCAGGTTGATGCCCATGTAGAAGATCGTGAAGCCGCCGTCGCGGCGCGGGTCGTCCGGGCCGTCGTAGAGGTGGCCGACCATCGTCGAGATGTTGGACTTCAGCAGACCGGAGCCGATGGCGACCAGGCCGAGTCCGGCGAAGAAGGTCCCCTCGGTGGGCAGCGCCAGCGTCAGGTGGCCCAGCATGATGACACCGCCCGCGATGGCGACGGTCTTGCGGGGGCCCCAGACGCGGTCGCCGAACCAGCCGCCGGGCATGGCGAGCAGGTACACCAGCGACAGGTAGACCGAGTAGATCGCGGTGGCCGTGGCGGGGTTCATGTGAAGCCCGTTGGGAGCGATCAGGTAGAGCGGGAGGAGGGCGCGCATGCCGTAGTAGCTGAAGCGCTCCCACATCTCCGTCATGAAGAGAGTGGCCAGGCCGCGGGGGTGGCCGAAGAAGGTCTTCTCCGTGCCCGGAGTACGGGCCGAGTCCTTCGTCAGGCTGGACGCCATGGTCGATCCTTGCTGGTCGGGACGCGTCGCCTCGTGAGCTGTACGCGCCCGGTGGGGGGTGGCCGGCACCGGCGCGGGAGCGCCCCACCCCCGACGCCTCCAGGGGATTCGATCCGGCCACCGGCTCCGTGCGGAGTGCGGGGGGACGGCATCGCGGGACAGACCGCTCCGGGATCCACGCCCGGCGCGCGTCCTCGCGCTCCGGGCCCGGCCCACAGGTCGTTCACTGATCGGGGCCGGGGAATACCGGCCCGTACACAAAAAAGACCCTTGGCGCGAAAAGCTGCCCAAAGGTCATTCGGTGGTGCAACAGGCGTCGAGCAACCATACGACATGACACGCGCCGATATGGAAGGACTTGAGATATGGATCACAGGTCTTTGTGGAACCACGTTCCCATATTCAAAGGAGGATGACCGATTCGTGGACCAGACCCGCAGGGCCTCACCGGTCCCTCACCCCGGCGGGCGCGCGCGGACTACCATCACTGCATGACCCGTGTACTGCTCGCCGAGGACGACGCATCCATCTCGGAGCCGCTGGCCCGCGCCCTGCGTCGGGAGGGCTACGAGGTCGAGGTCCGCGAGGACGGTCCGACCGCGCTCGACGCCGGACTCCAGGGGGGCGTCGACCTGGTCGTCCTCGACCTGGGGCTCCCCGGCATGGACGGCCTGGAGGTCGCCAGACGGCTGCGGGCCGAGGGCCACGCGGTCCCGATCCTGGTGCTCACCGCCCGCGCCGACGAGGTGGACACCGTGGTCGGCCTGGACGCCGGCGCCGACGACTACGTCACCAAGCCCTTCCGCCTCGCCGAGCTCCTCGCCCGGGTCCGCGCCCTGCTGCGCCGCGGCGCGGCGGAGCCGGCCCCGCAGCCCGCCACGCACGGCGTCAGGATCGACGTCGAGTCCCACCGGGCCTGGATGGGGGACGAGGAACTCCAGCTCACCGCGAAGGAGTTCGACCTGCTCCGGGTCCTCGTCCGGGACGCCGGGCGGGTCGTCACACGCGACCAGCTGATGCGCGAGGTCTGGGACACCACCTGGTGGTCCTCCACCAAGACCCTCGACATGCACATCTCCTGGCTGCGCAAGAAGCTCGGCGACGACGCGGCCAATCCGCGGTACATCGCCACCGTCCGGGGCGTCGGCTTCCGGTTCGAGAAGAGCTGACGTACAGAACACTCATGCGCCGCCGACTGATCAACTCCACACTCGCCGTGGTGCTCGTCGTGATCGCCGTCTTCGGCGTCTCCCTCGTCATCGTCGAGACCCGCACCATCAGCAACAGTGCCCAGGAGAGCGTCGACGCGGAGGCCTTCCGGCTGATCAGCGTCGTCGAGAGCCGGCTGCTCGGCGACGAGCGGATCACCCCCGAGGTCCTCGCCGAGCAGGTGGACCCCAGCCGCTACGCCCGCGTCGAGATCCCCGGGCGCGCCCCGATCGAGGTCGGCGAGCCGCCCACCGACGGCAACTCGATCCGCAGCACGGAGACGGGGGAGCAGGGCGAGAAGGTCACCGTCGAGGAGTCCCGCTCCACCGTGACCCGGGAGGTCGGCCGGACCCTGCTGATCATCGGCGCGGTGGCCCTGCTGGCCATCATCTCCGCCGTCCTGCTCGCCGTGCGCCAGGCCGACCGGCTGACCTCGCCGCTCACCGACCTCGCCGAGACGGCCGAGCGCCTCGGATCGGGTGACCCGCGCCCCCGCCACAAGCGGTACGGGGTGACGGAGCTGGACCGGGTCGCCGACGTCCTGGACTCCTCGGCCGAGCGGATCGCCCGGATGCTGACGGCGGAGCGGCGCCTGGCCGCGGACGCCTCGCACCAGCTGCGCACGCCCCTGACGGCCCTCTCCATGCGCATCGAGGAGATCTCGGTCACCGACGATCCCGACACGGTGAAGGAGGAGGCGAACATCGCGCTCACCCAGGTCGAGCGGCTCACCGACGTGGTGCAGCGGCTGCTGACCAACGCCCGGGACCCGCGTACCGGCTCCGCCGTCGTCTTCGACCTCGACGAGATCGTCAAGCAGCAGATCGAGGAGTGGCGCCCGGCGTACCGCAGCGCGGGCCGCGCCGTCGTCTGCTCGGGCAAGCACGGGCTGGAGGCCGTCGGCACCCCCGGCGCCGTCGCGCAGGTGCTCGCCGCCCTGATCGAGAACTCGCTGATGCACGGGGGCGGCACGGTCGCGCTGCGCACCCGCGTCACCGGCAACCAGGTCGTCGTCGAGGTCACCGACGAGGGCCCCGGCGTCCCCGCCGACCTCGGGGCGCGGATCTTCGAGCGCACCATCAGCGGCCGGAACTCCACCGGGATCGGCCTCGCCGTGGCCCGGGACCTCGCCGAGGCCGACGGAGGCCGGCTGGAACTGCTCCAGCAGCAGCCCCCGGTCTTCGCCCTCTTCCTCAGCCGGGTCGTCCCCAGCCGCCAGGAGTACGTGCGCCCGGTGCGCTGAGCGCCCGGGCGGGACCGCGGGGTCAGCCCACGGGGCGGCGTGCTACCTCGTCGGAGGGTCGTCGCTGTTCGAGAAATCGTCCCGCGTCGAGCGCGGCCTCCTCGGCGGGAAGCGTCCTGAACACCCAGGTGCGGTAGGACCAGAAGCGGAACAGGGTGGCGATGCCGATGCCGAGGATCTTGAAGACGTTGCTCTGGACCGGGCTGTTCCAGCCGAAGCCGTACGTCGCCAGGTAGAGCACGCCCGTCTCGATCACCGCACCGACGGCGCTGAACAGCAGGAACAGCGACAGCTCCCGGGTCCGCCCGCTCTTGTCGCGGTCCCGGTAGGTCCAGTAGCGGAAGCCGATGTAGTTGAAGAGGATCGCGACGATCGTGCCCATCAGCCCGGCCCGCACCACAGGGATGTCCGTGGTGCGCCAGATCAGGTTGGACACGGCGATGTTGACGACCAGCCCGAGTGCGCCGACCGCGCCGAACTTGGCGACCTCCCGGGCCAGCAGATCAAGCCGGGTCCGCAGTGCGCCCCGTTCGCTCATGGTGATCGCTCAGCCCCGTCCGGTCGGTTCCTCGACCCGGCCATGCTAACCAGCCCGCCGACGTGATGCCTGTGAGCCCTGGTAACCAGGTGACGGAGGGTGCCTCCGGGCGTCCCGCCGGGCCCCGCGGGACAGGGGGAGGGGGACCTTCCGCCCGCCCGATACCCTGGTACACGTGACGTTCCCTGTAGTCGGCATGGTCGGCGGCGGTCAGCTCGCCCGTATGACCCACGAGGCGGGCATCCCCCTCGGCCTGAAATTCAAGCTCCTCAGTGACACGCCCCAGGATTCGGCCGCCCAGGTGGTCGGCGAAGTCGTCGTGGGCGACTACCGCGATCTGGAGACGCTGCGCGCCTTCGCCCGCGGCTGCGACGTGATCACCTTCGACCACGAGCACGTGCCGACCGAGCACCTGCGGGCCCTGGAGGCGGACGGCATCCCCGTGCGCCCCGGCCCCGACGCCCTGGTCCACGCGCAGGACAAGGGGGTCATGCGCGCCAGGCTCACGCAGATCGGCGCCCCCTGCCCCCGCCACCGCATCGTGAAGGACCCGGCGGACGCCGCGGCCTTCGCCGAGGAGACGGGGGGCTTCCCCGTCATCCTCAAGACCGTGCGCGGCGGCTACGACGGCAAGGGCGTCTGGGTGGTCCGCTCCGAGGCGGACGCCGCCGAGCCCTTCCGGGCCGGTGTCCCCGTCCTCGCCGAGGAGAAGGTCGACTTCACCCGGGAGCTGGCGGCCAACATCGTCCGTTCGCCGCACGGCCAGGCCGTCGCCTACCCCGTCGTCGAGTCGGTGCAGGTCGACGGGGTCTGCGACACCGTCATCGCCCCGGCGCCCGACCTGGACGAACAGCTCGCCGGCGAGGCCCAGCAGCTCGCCCTGCGGATCGCCGCCGAGCTCGGCGTCGTCGGACACCTCGCGGTCGAGCTCTTCGAGACGCGCGACGAGGACGGGACGCCCCGCATCCTCGTCAACGAGCTGGCGATGCGCCCGCACAACTCCGGGCACTGGACCCAGGACGGCGCGGTCACCTCCCAGTTCGCCAACCACGTGCGGGCCGTCCTGGACCTGCCGCTCGGCGACCCCCGCCCCCGCGCCACCTGGACGGTCATGTCCAACGTCCTCGGCGGCGACTACCCGGACATGTACCAGGCGTACCTGCACTGCATGGCCCGCGACCCGCAGCTCAAGATCCACATGTACGGAAAGGACGTGAAGCCCGGCCGCAAGGTGGGCCACGTCAACACCTACGGCGACGATCTGGCGGACGTGCGGGAGCGCGCCCGGCACGCGGCCGACTACCTGCGAGGAACGATCACCGAATGACCGCACCAGGCTCCGCCCCCGTCGTCGGCATCGTCATGGGCTCGGACTCCGACTGGCCCGTGATGGAAGCGGCCGCCAAGGCCCTCGGCGAGTTCGAGATCCCCTACGAGGTCGACGTCGTCTCCGCCCACCGCATGCCGCACGAGATGATCGCGTACGGCGAGTCGGCGGCGGACCGCGGCCTCAAGGCGGTCATCGCGGGAGCGGGGGGCGCGGCCCACCTGCCCGGCATGCTCGCCTCCGTCACCCCGCTGCCCGTGATCGGCGTCCCGGTCCCGCTGAAGTACCTCGACGGCATGGACAGCCTGCTGTCCATCGTCCAGATGCCGGCCGGCGTCCCCGTCGCCACCGTGTCGGTCGGCGGCGCCCGCAACGCCGGTCTGCTCGCCGCCCGCATCCTCGCCGCCCACGACCGCGAGCTGCTGGCGCGGATGAAGGACTTCCAGCAGGAGCTCAAGGAGCAGGCGACGGAGAAGGGCAAGCGGCTGCGGGCCAAGGCCCAGGGCGCGGACCACTTCGGCTTCGGGAAGTAGGCGGCCATGGACAAGCTGGAACGCGCGCGGCAGCTCCTCGCCGGCCACCCCGTCGTCGACGGCCACAACGACCTCCCCTGGGCGCTGCGCGAGCAGGTCGGGTACGACCTCGACGCCCGCGACATCTCCCGGGACCAGACCGGCACCCTGCACACCGACATCCCGCGGCTCCGGGCCGGCGGGGTCGGCGCGCAGTTCTGGTCCGTCTACGTGGCGTCCCATCTGGCCGGTGACGACGCGGTCAGCGCCACGCTGGAGCAGATCGACGTGGTCGCCGAGATGCTGGCCCGCTACCCGGACGACCTGAGCCGCGCCCTGACCGCGGACGACATGGAGAAGGCGCGCGCCGAGGGCCGTATCGCCTCGCTGATGGGGGCCGAGGGCGGCCACTCCATCAACAACTCGCTGGCCACCCTCCGGGCCCTGCACACGCTGGGCGTCCGCTACATGACGCTCACCCACAACGACAACACCGACTGGGCGGACTCGGCGACCGACTCCCCGCGCGTCGGCGGGCTGTCGGAGTTCGGCCGTGAGGTCGTCCGCGAGATGAACCGCGTCGGGATGCTGGTCGACCTGTCCCACGTGGCGGCCACCACCATGCGGGACGCGCTCGCTACCTCCGTCGCGCCGGTGATCTTCTCGCACTCCTCCGCCCGCGCGGTCTGCGACCACCCGCGCAACGTCCCCGACGACGTGCTGCGGATGCTCGCGGCCAACGGCGGCGTGGCCATGGCGACCTTCGTCCCGAAGTTCGTCCTGCCCGCGGCCGTCGAGTGGACGCTCGCCGCCGACCGCAACATGCGGGAGCACGGGCTGCACCACCTGGACACGACCCCGGCCGCGATGCGGATCCACGCGGACTTCGAGGCGGTCAACCCGCGCCCGACGGCCACCGTGTCGACGATCGCCGACCACCTCGACCACATGCGGGAGATCGCCGGCATCGACCACATCGGGATCGGCGGCGACTACGACGGCACGGCCTTCCTCCCGGAGGGGCTGGAGGACGTCTCGGGCTACCCGCACCTGATCGCGGAGCTGCTCACCCGCGGCTGGTCGGAGACCGACCTGGCCAAGCTGACGTGGCGGAACGCCGTGCGCGTCCTGCGCGACGCCGAGGCGGTCTCCCGCGATCTGAGCGCCCGCGTGGGCCCGTCCCACGCGACGATCGGCGAGCTGGACCGTCCGGGGTACTGACCCCCGCACGACCGGTGGAGGAGGCGGTGGCCCGGTGGCCACCGCCTCCTCCCGTGTCAGGCCTTCGGGCGGCCCATCGCCCGGTACGTCCAGCCGGCGTCGCGCCAGACCGTGGGGTCGAGGGCGTTGCGGCCGTCCAGGATGATCCGGCGCCCCGCGGCCTCGCCCAGCGCCGCCGCGTCCAGCTCCCGGAACTCACGCCACTCCGTCAGGTGCAGCACCACGTCCGCACCCCGCACCGCGTCCAGTGCGGTGTCCGCGTAGCCGAGCGTCGGGAAGAGCCGGCGGGCGTTGTCCATGCCCTTCGGGTCGAAGACGGTGACCTGGCCGCCCTGGAGGTGGATCTGCCCGGCGACGTTCAGGGCCGGCGAGTCGCGGACGTCGTCGGAGTCCGGCTTGAAGGTGGCGCCCAGCACCGCGACCCGGGTGCCCAGGAAGGACCCTCCGCCGACGGCCTCGCGGGCCAGCTCCACCATGTGGCCACGGCGGCGCATGTTGATGGAGTCGACCTCGCGGAGGAAGGTCAGGGCCTGGTCGGCGCCCAGCTCGCCGGCGCGGGCCATGAAGGCGCGGATGTCCTTGGGCAGGCAGCCCCCGCCGAAGCCGATCCCGGCCCGCAGGAACTTCTTCCCGATGCGCTCGTCATGGCCTATGGCCTCGGCGAGCTTCACCACGTCGCCGTCGGCGGCCTCGCAGACCTCGGCCATGGCGTTGATGAAGGAGATCTTCGTGGCCAGGAAGGAGTTCGCCGAGGTCTTCACCAGCTCGGCGGTCGGGAAGTCCGTCACGACGAGGGGCGAGCCCTCGGCGATCGGTCCGGCGTACACCTCGCGCAGCAGCTTCTCGGCCCGCTCGCTCCCGACCCCGACCACGATCCGGTCCGGGTGCAGGGTGTCCTTCACCGCGAAGCCCTCGCGCAGGAACTCGGGGTTCCACGCCAGCTCGGCGTCCGTGCCCGCCGGTGCCAGCTCGGCGAGCCGCGCCGCCAGCCGCGCGGCGGAGCCGACCGGCACGGTCGACTTGCCGACGACCAGCGCGGGCCGGGTGAGCAGGGGGGCCAGCGATTCGAAGGCGCTGTCGACGTAGCTCATGTCGCAGGCGTACTCGCCGTGCTTCTGGGGAGTGTTCACGCAGACGAAGTGCACATCGCCGAAGGCGCCGATCTCCTCCCAGGAGGTGGTGAACCGCAGCCGCCCGGTGGACCCCTCGATGCCCGCCACGTGCTTCTGCAGGATCTCCTCGAGCCCCGGCTCGTACATCGGCACCCGGCCCGCGGAGAGCATCTCGATCTTCTCGGGCACCACGTCGAGCCCGAGGACTTCGAAGCCCAGCTCCGCCATGGCCGCGGCATGGGTGGCGCCGAGGTAGCCGGTGCCGATCACGGTGATCCTGAGGGCCATGGGTGCTCCTGAACGATGCGGACAGACGTGCGGAGCCGAGCATATCCGGGCGTGCGGAGCACCGTTTTCCGACCGTCGCGGAGCCCTCGTCGGAGCGGTCACCCGTGCTGTCGGCAAGCTCACGTGCCGCGCCGGTATGCCTCCGCTCGGCGGGACCACTAAAATTCTGGTTACTTAACGGTAGTTAGCATCCTTGGGGAGTGAACGTCTTGGCGGGTTCGACCGATTTCGACCTCTACCGTCCGGCCGAGGAGCACGACATGCTCCGCGACACGATCCGTTCGCTCGCCGAGGCGAAGATCGCCCCGCACGCCGCCGAGGTGGACGAGGAGGGGCGTTTCCCGCGGGAGGCCCTGGACGCGCTCGTCGCCTCCGACCTGCACGCGGTCCACGTCCCGGAGGAGTACGGCGGCGCGGGCGCCGACGCGCTCGCCACGGTCATCGTGATCGAGGAGGTGGCCCGCGTCTGCGCGTCGTCCTCCCTCATCCCGGCCGTGAACAAGCTGGGCTCCCTCCCGGTGATCCTCTCCGGCTCCGAGGCCCTCAAGAAGAAGTACCTGGGCCCGCTGGCCAAGGGCGACGCGATGTTCTCGTACGCCCTCTCCGAGCCGGACGCCGGCTCCGACGCCGCCGGCATGAAGACCAAGGCCGTCCGCGACGGCGACTTCTGGGTCCTCAACGGTGTGAAGCGCTGGATCACGAACGCGGGCGAGTCCGAGTACTACACGGTCATGGCCGTGACCGACCCGGAGAAGCGCTCCAAGGGCATCTCGGCGTTCGTCGTCGAGAAGTCCGACGAGGGCGTCTCCTTCGGCGCCCCGGAGAAGAAGCTCGGCATCAAGGGCTCCCCGACGCGCGAGGTCTACCTCGACAACGTGCGCATCCCCGCCGACCGCATGATCGGCGAGGAGGGCACCGGCTTCGCCACGGCGATGAAGACCCTGGACCACACCCGCATCACGATCGCGGCCCAGGCGCTCGGCATCGCACAGGGCGCCCTCGACTACGCCAAGGGCTACGTCCAGGAGCGCAAGCAGTTCGGCAAGCCGATCGCCGACTTCCAGGGCATCCAGTTCATGCTCGCCGACATGGCCATGAAGCTGGAGGCCGCCCGCCAGCTCACCTACTCGGCGGCCGCCAAGTCCCAGCGCGTCGACGGCGACCTGACCTTCTTCGGTGCCGCGGCCAAGTGCTTCGCGTCCGACGTCGCCATGGAGGTCACCACCGACGCCGTCCAGCTCCTCGGCGGCTACGGCTACACGCGGGACTACCCGGTCGAGCGCATGATGCGCGACGCCAAGATCACGCAGATCTACGAGGGCACGAACCAGGTCCAGCGGATCGTCATGGCCCGCAACCTGCCGTAGCCCCCCCCCCCCGCGCCCCGGACGAGGGAGCCCCCGCTTCGGCGGGGGCTCCCTCTCCGTCGTGCCCGGGAGTGACCGGCCGGCTCAGGCGGGCAGGTCCCCGTCGAGGATCTCCTCGGCGGTGGCGGCGGTGGCGGCCCGGCGGAGCCACCGGCGCAGGAGGTCGAGGTCGCGGCAGCCGGTGATGGTGTCGCGTACCCCGGGGGACACGGCGATGCCGCGCTCGTCGAACACGAGCAGGATGTCTTCCGCACGGCCCCGGGCTTCGCCCTCGACGCGGCCCCGCGCTTCACCCTCGGCACGGCCTTCGTCCCGGATTTCCTCCGAGAGGGGGGAGATGTAGAAGGAGAGATCCACGGCCACCAGGTTCCTCCACTGTTGTGCGGCGGGGCGGGTGCCCAGGCCTTGTGCGGTCAGTTCGACGATGGGGGCGGCGATGTCGTCCGGTGCGCCCCGGAGGGCCGCGGACAGCGTTTTCAGTATGGCACCGATGTCGGGTTCGCCCGCGTGCGTGATGGCGGACAGTGTGGCGAGCGCCAGGTCCTTGCGGGCTTCCGCCACATCGGTGACGGCGGGGATGTTGTGCGGGCCCGCGACGAGCGGCCGGAGGGTGAGTACCGGCCATTGGGCCGAGCCGAGCGGCATCGGTCGGGCGGCCCACGTGGCGGTGGCCCGGTCCTGGCAGACGACCAGCAGCGTGGTGGGCAGCCGGTACTTCTCCAGCAGGTAGGAGACGTAGTACGCCCAGCTCGTCGGTTTGTCGGGGTCCTTCTTGCCCTGGGCCTCCACGGCGAGGAGGAAGGGCCCGTCGTGCTCGGTCTCGATGCGCAGCAGGGTGTCCACGCGGCGTTCGACGGGCCGGGACTCCGTGAGGTCGGTGGTGACGACGTCGGCGGACACGAAGGGAGGGAAGGCGACTCCGAGCACTTCGGAGACCCGGGAGAAGAGATCCGGGTACTCCTGGAACACGCGGTGCATCGCCTCATGGGGTGCGCTGACCATGGAGGTCCGTTCGGGTTGGTGGACGGTGTGCGGGTCAGGCCGCCGCGGATGCCTCGGTGCGGCAGTCGCGGCAGGGGCCGGGGTGGCGGGAGCGGAAGGCGCGGTCGCAGCGGTCGCAGTTCTGGAGCGGGACGACGATCGCGCCGGGGCGGGGCGGGGGCGCGAGGTCCCGGGCTCCGGGCGGCGGCGATCCGGGTCTCGCTCTCCGGGAACCGCTCGGCCAGCCGCTTGATGCCGATCCTCGCCCCGGCGGGCAGCGACTGGATGTGCACGGCGAGCCCGATGGCGACCAGGGACAGCGCACGGTGGCGGCCGAGGTGGTTGCCGAGAACGGTGAAGTCCCTGGAATGCCGGGAGTTGACGTGGACGACACCGGAGGAGGGCTGCGCATGCTCGGGTGTACCGGGTGGGGCGCACGGGGGCGCGATATCCTGCTGGGTATCCATCGGGAAGGTCTGTCTTCCTCGTTGGTCAGGCCCTCGATCGGGATGCCAGTCCCGGCCGGGGGCCGTCGTATGTCTGGGTGGGCGCAGCGAGCATATGACACGCAACCCCTCTCAAATCCAGCCCAGTTGCCCTATGTCACCCGCGCGAGTGAGCCGGGGCGGGACGAGGCCGGGTGAGGTGGGGAAAGTTCTTTTCTCACCTACTTGAAAGCCTTTTACGTCGTGGGCCACCGGGGTGCGGCCCACCGGGTCGTGACCTGCCGGGTCGTGGATTCCCGCGACCCGGTGCGCCCCGGCACGGTGCGGTCTGTCCCGTGGTTGTCCGGTGTTGTCCTGGCTGTCCCGAGTGACGCGCGGGGGCGTCCGGGGTTGAACGATGACGGCACGTACGCGGAAGGCGGGGCACGGATGAATGTGGACGGGACCGGCACGCAGCACGGGGACGGCGGGACGGACGAGCCCGGCTGGGACGTCGATCCCGACGACGAGTCGGGGGCGGCGGTGGTCACCGCGGTGGGCCGCCAGATCAAGGCCTGGCGGGAGGCGGCCGGGATGCGGGCGGGGGAGTTCGGGGCCGCGATCGGGTACGGCGAGGACCTGGTCTACAAGGTGGAGGGCGGGCGGCGGATTCCTCGGCCGGAGTTCCTGGACAGGGCGGACGAGGTGCTGAGGGCGGGCGGCAAGCTCGCCATGATGAAGCGCGAGGTGGCGGAGGTCCGGTACCCGAAGAAGGTGCGGGACCTGGCGAAGATGGAGGCCGAGGCGGTCGAGCTCGCGGCATACGGCAACCACAACATCCACGGGCTGTTGCAGACCGAGACGTACATGCGGGCGCTGCTCGCCACCCGCCGACCTGCGTACTCCCGCCCGGAGCTTGAGCGCATGGTGGACGCCCGCATGGCGCGCCGTTCGGTCTTCGAGCGCGAACCGGCCCCGGAGTTCAGTTTCGTCCAGGAAGAGGTGACGCTGCGCCGCCCGATCGGAGGGACAATGGTGCTGCGGCAGCAGCTTGAACGCCTCCTGGAGGTAGGGCACTTGCCGAACGTGGAGATCCAGGTGATGCCTACGTGCCGGGGAGACCACCCTGGCACGGGCGGGCGGATCCAGGTGTTGAAGTTCAGCGACGGCTCGGCTGTGGGGCGTACGGACAACGAGTTCGCGGGTCGCCCTGTATCCGATCCGAAGCAGCTCCGAATCCTCGAACTGAGGTATGGCATCATCCGGGCTCGGGCTCTCTCGCCAGGGGAGTCGCTGGCCTTCATCGAGCAAGTGCTGGGAGAGACATGATCCGTAAGGTCATTGCCGAGGAAGCATCCGGGCCGGAGTGGTTCAAGAGCAGCTACAGCGACAGCAGCGACGGCAACGACTGTGTGGAGGTGGCCGCCCGTCCGTCTCTCGTCCTGGTGCGTGACTCCAAGGAGCGGTCCGGGCCCCGGCTCGGGTTCGCCCCGTCCGTCTGGGCGGCGTTCGTGGGGCACGCTTCCCGGGGCTGACAGGCGGTGCGGGTGCGTACGAAGGGGGCGGGCCGGGGAGATCTCCCCAGTGCGGGCGGGTGGATCCAGGTGGTGAAGTTCGGGGACGGCTCGGCTGTGGTGTGCACGGACAACGAGTTCACGGGCCGCCCCGTCTCCGATCCGAAGCAGCTCCGGATCCTCTCGATGCGCTACGGGGTCATCCGGGCTCAGGCGCTCACGCCAAGGGAGTCATCGGTCTTCGTCGAGCGAGTGCTGGGAGAGACATGATGCGCAGAACCTGCCCCGAGGACATCTTCGAGGCCGAGTGGTTCAGGAGCAGTTACAGCAGCAGTGGCGACGGCAACGACTGTGTGGAGGTGGCCGCCCGTCCGTCTCTCGTCCTGGTGCGTGACTCCAAGGAGCGGTCCGGGCCCCGGCTCGGGTTCGCC
>NZ_JBEXRT010000006.1:0-193034 GCF_040613235.1 Streptomyces sp. NPDC006296
CGCGACGCGGTAGTCGATGAGTACGTTTCTGGCACGGCCGCCCGATCAGCGACCCCTTGGCCGGGCCCCCCCCCCCGGGGGGGGGGCCCCCCCCCCCCCCCCGGGGCCCCCCCCCCCCCCGCGGCCCTTCCCCGCTCCTCGTCGTCTTCATCCCCGGGGGACCTCATGGACCTGAACGGACCCATAGCCCAGCGCTTTCCGCTCATCTACCGATTCCGACCCGCGTGCCTGCCTTTGCCCCGGCGGGTGCACGGTTTGGCCGAACTCGCCGACGCCGCAGCCGCAAAGGCTGACCAGGGCCTCGCCTCGGCCGTCTACAACCAGGCCGCCCTCATCGCCTCCGACCTAGGGCTGCCCGACCTCGCGCGGAAGATGTGCCACCAGCACGCCGCTGCCTATCTCCGCGCCACCCCCCTGCCCGGCATGAGCACGATCCGAGCACTCGAACCCGTGGTGAACCTGGCACGTCTCCAGATCCGCGCGGGCGCCGCCGACGACGGGCGCCAGCGTCTGCTGCACCTCTTCGACGCCGTCACCAACGGCACCAGCGCTCAGTACGAGGGAGTCCACGTCCCGGCCGACCTCACCCTCACCGACACCGACCGCCACGAGGTGCGCACCTGGCTGTGGAAGGTAGTCCTGGCCGACGGCACCCGCACCCTGACCACGGCCGGTCGCTGGGCGGAAGCTCTGGCCCACATCGAGGAACACCGGGGCATCGGGCAGCGCATGCTGGACGGCCGCCAAGTCGCCGTCCTGGCCGCCCTCAGCCACACCCCCACCGACGCCGCCGCGCTCATCACCATGACCACACCCGGAGAACGCTGGGAGAACGCCGTCACCGGCTGCCTCGACGTTATGTGCAAAGAGGCCCTTCGCGGCCCGGCCGTACCCCTCCTCGACACGCTGGTCGAGGACTACGTCGAGCACCAACCTGACCAGGGCATGACCGTCTTCGACACGCGCCTCGGCCTGACGATCCTGGACCTGCTGGAGCCGCACCAGGAAGATGCAGCGCACCGGATGATTGCGGAGCTCCACCGCAGGGCCGCCGCGGCGACCGACGGCTACGCCGCCCGTGAATGTCTGGCTGACCACCGGTTCACCAGTCTCGCCGAGCCGCGCCAGGTCGAGGCGGCCCAACGGCTTGTCCGTGCATGCGCGCTGGGGAGCGGCAGCCTCCCCGAGCCCTGGCTCGCAAGGATGACAGAGGCGCTGCGGGGCAGCGACGAGGTGATCCGTGCCAGCGTCGGGCGATCCCACCCTCAGCAGGAAGGGACTGGTGCACAGGTTTGAGGCGTAGCGCTTGGGCAGCCAGAGCAGCCCTTCCTGCACGGCGTCGAGCACCAGGGGAGCCAGGGGCGCGTGGCAACGCTCATCGTCGGTGGAGGGCTCTCTGAGCGCCGAACTGAACAGGCAGGGGAGAGGCCAGACACAGCACGTCCCGCGAGTTGGCTCGCCCATCACCTCAACCTCTCTACGCTGGAGCACCATGAGGAAGGTCGCCATCGTCGGCTGCGGAGGCAGTGGCAAGTCCCACGTGGCCCGCGAGCTGGGCAGGGTCCTCGACGCCCCGGTGACGCACCTCGACGCCGCGTTCTACGACGACGAGTGGAACGCGTTGCCCAGGAACAAGTTCACCGACGTGCAGCGCGAGCTGGTCTCGCAGCCGCGGTGGGTGATCGACGGCAACTACAACTCGACGCTGCAGGTAAGGCTCGAAGCCTGCGACACGGTGGTCCTTATGGACGTGTCGACCGTGGCGGCCCTGTACGGGATCTTCTCCCGGCAGCTCCGGCACGGGGCCGGGCACAAGGGCAACGGAGTGCACAACCGCATCCACTGGGGCGTGATCAAGTACGTCGCCACGTACCGGCGCAAGATGCGACCCCGCGTGATGGCGAAGATCGAGGAGTTCGGCGCCGGCGCTGACGTGGTGTTGCTGGCCAACCGGCGCCAAACGCGCCGCTGGATGCGGAAGGTGGCCGTCGAGCAGTCCTGACCGGCTCGCGCCCCTGTCTGGGGGCGCGGGATGAACGAGCCCAATCCGGTTGTCGCGGACGATGGCATAGCGGTGGGGACTCCAGAAGATTTGGCGCGAGCCAGCATCCTGCTCGCCCCGAGGCAGAAACATGACTTCCGAGCGCACGGCGAGCAGACGGTCTGCTGAGGGCTTGGCGAGCGGCTACACCAGGACTGGGAGCGACGCGAGCCCGCGAACGAGACGGGTGTGCCGCCACGCCAGTCGATCAGACGGAACGGCAAGTCGAACCTCGGGGAACCGCGTCAGGATCATCCGAAGGGCGATCTCAGCCTCGGCCTTGGCGAGAGGAGCGCCGACGCAGCGGTGGATGCCGTGGCCGAAGCTGAGATGGGCAGCGGTGTCTCGCTCCAGGTCGAGAATGTCCGGCGCGGGGAACCGTTTCGGGTCCCGGTTGGCTGCTCCGAGAGCGACCAGCACCGGTACACCGGCCGGGATGTCCGTGCCGCCGAGCCTGACCGCTTCGGTGGTGAAGCGGAATGTGGCTGTACTGACAGGGGACTCGAACCGAAGCAGCTCGTCGAGCACAGCAGGGACATCGTCTGGATTCTCCCGAAGACGATGCAGCTGTGCCGGGTGCTGAAGCAGGGCCAGGACGGCGTTGCCGAGGAAGTTGGTGGTGGTCTCGTGTCCGGCTACGAGCAGCAGCACCGCGAGAGAGACCAGTTCTTCCTCGCTCAGGTGATCGTCTCCGTCGCGAGCCGAGATGAGCCGGTCAAGCAAAGAGGTACCGGGGGACAGGCGCTTGGCGGCGATAAGGCTGGTCATGTAATCGGCCATCGAATGCGAGGCCGCGTCGACGACGTCAGGTCTTCCCGCCGCGAACAGTTCTGCTGACCACCGCTGGATGTCGGACCGGTCTCCCTCCGGTACTCCGAGTAGCTCGCAGATCACCAGGACCGGTAGGGGGACCGCGAGGCCGGCCACGAAGTCGAACTGCTCGCCGACGGGCCACTGATCCAGCAGCTCCTCGGTGACCTGGGCAATGAAGGGACGGAGCTTCGTGACGGCTCCGGTCGTGAACGCCTTGGTTACCAGCTTGCGCAGCCGGGTGTGCTGCGGTGGGTCGCTGGCGAGCATGGTGTGAGCCACAGCAGGGTGTAGCCGACGCTGTGTGCCCTTACCGGCGAAGAATGCGGCTGTGTCCTTCGACAGCCGAGCGTCGCCGAGGGCTTTCCGGGCTTCCGCGTAGCCGGTGACGAGGTAACTGGTACGCCCGCCGGAGCCCGCGGGCACGGGCTGTACCGGACACGTGGACCGCATAGCCGCGTACGTGGGGTAGGGGTCCTGGGTGAAGCGGGGGTCCTGCGTCGGGTCGGTCATGCTCTCAGGCTCCAACCAGTTCTGGTCGGCCATCGTCTCTGACACGCCCGACACGGTTGACGTAAGCGTCAGCTACCAGAAGGAGCCACTCCGTGGCTGCCCGCAGATCCTTCCGGGAGGCGGCACCCGCGGCTGGCGGGGCGACGTCGTCGGCGACGCGGCCTGTCTTCAAGCCGGCCAGCGCCGCCTTCACGACAGCCGCCTCGACTGCCGCAGCACGTTCCTCTGTCCCAGTGCCGAAAGCGTCCTGGGCCGCCTCCTGTACTGCACGGGGTCGGAACGCCCGAAGGGCGAGGCTGCCGTCGCTGATCTCTATGACCCGCCGCTGGAGCAGGAAGTCCGAGTCATTCGAAGAGTCCTGGGCATCGTCTGCGGCGGTCAGGACGATCTCGGGCATCGCAGCTGAGAGGTCCTGCCAGAGGGAGCCAAGCGCCTCGAAAGACTGCGCCTCCCATCGGCGGCGGCGGGCCTGGCTGAGCGGATAGACCACAGCGGGCAAGGTGAGGCCGAGGCAGATCAGAAGGACGGCGAGTGCCGGCGAGGTCACGCTGAAGACGCATGGCATGGTCACGAGCGACGAGCATTCCGGGTGGTCGGGTATGAGGTGGAGACCCAGATCGACGAGCCGCGTTAGCTTGTACGCCGTGTAGACGAGCGCGAATCCGCAGCCAACCGCTGCCAACCGGAGTCCGATTCGTACGCTGCTGCGGCGCGTTGACTTCGACTGGCGCACGGCTTGCACCAAGAAGTCGACGACGGCGAAGCTCAGGTAGGAGATGTACAGGAGCAGGTAGAGCGCGTACGCCTGCGGAGAGCGGTGGGCCATCTGCTCGTAGGCGAACAGGATGGTCATGCCGAAGCCCGACCCGGCGAGGAGAAAGAGGCGCAGTCGGATCCGACGCTGGGCCTCGGCGGGCTCGAGGTTGAGCTGGAAAGAGACGGCCAGGACTGCCGTGGCAGCTGCCACCGAGGCGCAGTTGCTCAGCAACCGGGCGACGTGCGGTACTACCGCCTCGGCAGCGTCCTCGAACAGCGGCGCGTAGGAGGCGAAGGCCAAGGCGAACGACGCGAGGAGCGCACCCATGGCCCACGTGCCGGTCGGACGTGGCGTGCCTCGCCCGAGCACCCAGTAGCCGGAAGCCGCAGCGAGCAAGCATGCCGTGCCGAGGAAGACGGTGTTCATCGTGAGCGGGACCGCCCCTTCCTGATGGGTTGGGCAAAGAGTGCGTCCCAGCTGTCCGGCCCCTTCTTCGGCCGCAGAGAGGGAGATTCACGCTCGCGGTAGATGCGCTGGCGGATAACCGTCGCCATCATCTCCGCTTCCCGTTCGTCGGCCGTCGAGTAGCTCGTACGCCCGGACATGCGCGTCACCAGCGTGGGGTTCACACCGAGGATGCGGGCCATGTCCGTGTCGACCTCCAGACTCCCCGGGTGGTCGTAGTACACGTGGCACAGCTCGTGGGTCAGGATGTGTCTCTGGTGGTGGATAGACGTACCTTCCTCGTAGTAAAGGAGGTCGACCGTCGGGGTCTCGATCCTTATCCCACATGGCGCGTCGACTGCGCCGAGCGTATTCAGCGGCGCCATGACGATCGGCTTGCCGCGGAGATCTGCTATCGCGTCACGCAAATCACGCGTGCTGAAGCGGTGTGGCAGGGACAGTAGATCAACCTGCTCCTCACATGATGTGCGAAGTCGGCTCTCGTCGATTTCTGGCAAAGGCACGCAAGTCCCCCTCCTCGGTTTCGGCGGTGCGCCAACTCGCTAGTGAGTAACAGCGATGAGGATGCCAAGCGGAAGGCGGAACTCACACTTCCGGGAACCGAGAGTTCCGGTTACGAAGGGTGATCGTGAGGAGCGCTGGAGCTGTGGATGGCGAGTTTCCCGAGCGTGGTCCGAGCGAGCTTGTGCTCGCTATCTCGGGGTGGAGGGTGCGACGTCCCGAGTAATTGAAGGATCGACTACCCGTTATGTCTGACTACGCTGAATGACTGACTCATGATCATTCGGCAGGCATTTCATGCAGGTTGTGGTGTACGTCACTCAATAGCGGCCCCTAGTCTCGCGTTATGGATTCTCGGGGCGGGCGGGGTGAAGGTGGTGAACCCGTCGGCGAGTCCCTGCCTGAGCTGTTACGGGCGTGGCGTAGACGGGCGAATCCTCGACGAATCCCGGGCTTGGTGTCTACAGGGCGCCGAGGTGACGGGCTCACGCAGCGTGACGTGGCCCGCCTGACGGGAGTCAGTGAGCGTTGGTATCGCGAGCTGGAGCGCGGCAATGAAGCCCAGTACTCGTCCGAATTCCTCGATCGGATCTCATCGGTGCTCGGGCTGAGCCCCGCTGAGCGTCGCGCGCTGTACTTGAGAGCCGTCGGCCGCCCTCCAGCGCTTGCTCTCGTGCCGGAGGCGGACAGGGCTGCGGAAGTGGACGAGTTTCTACTCCAGCGGTTTTTGGACGGTCAGACTCCCAATCCGGCCTTCGCGACGGACCTCGCGTGGAACGTGATCGGCTATAACGGTCCGCTGGTGGATTGGTTCCCATGGGTCACTTACCGGGCCAATCAGATGAGATGGGCACTTCTGGACCCGGAGGCCCGCGAGCAACTCGTGAACTGGGAGCAGGACTGGGCGCGCCCATTTCTTGGGCAGATTCGATATGAGCGCGCGCATCACCCGGAGAACAAGGCGCTGCGGCAACTGGAGCGCGACATTCTCATGGAATCTCCGGCCGCACGGGAGATGTGGGAGCTTCGCGAGATGGTCGAGCATTCCCACGGTGACTTCCGCCGGCTCAGGCTTCCGTACCACCAGGGGCGGGAGGTCGCGATCCGCATCGTCGCATTGCGGCCGATGCGTAGTGATCACCTTCGGGTGGTCGTGCTGATGGAAGTCGACGAAGGCGGCGTCGGCTCCTGAGTGCCAGGAGGGGGCATGCTCCGGAATGAAACCCAGATGTCCTCACTCGTCGTCGAGCAGCCCTGATTCGTCCGCCTCGTCCGGCATGCCCTCAAGTCGACGGGCTTGGTCGATCACGGTGTTCAGCATGTTCAGGCTGGACGCGCTTAGTCCGTTAGCGCGCAACGCGACCCGGCGCACCCCCTGGTCGAGCATGGCGGCAACCACCTGGATCTCCGCGCGCTGCCGCTCGGCCTCCGCCTCGTCGAAGAAGTAGCCCGCACTCACCCCGAAGAACCCGGCCAGAGCCCGGATGGTCTGCATCTTCGGGTTCGTGTTGGTCCCGGTTCGAAGTTGCTGGATGGCGCTTGCGGAGATGGTCACGCCTGATGTGTCGCGGATGCCCTGGGACACCTCCGCGTACGTGTACGGGCTGCGCCCCTTCGGGTGCACCTCCCGGAACAAGTAGTCGAGCAGCTCCGCAAAGGTGCGCTCGTTCCTCTCGGTCATCTCCAGCCCTTCGTCATGCCCACCATCGTATCCACTTCAGTGGTGATCATGACCAGGGCGCTATGTGTATCGACATTGCAGTTGACGGAAGTGCGCAACTGCGGTGTACGTTGACGCTTGGAGTCGTCCAGTGCAGTGTTCCGTGCCTGGTCAGGGCATGTGGAGAGGCTGGACTTGTGTCAGGGCTCGCCATATGGTCCTGCTCCGCGCAAGGGAAACCGGTCGGGTGAGCCAGGAGGGGTGATGTACGCACACGGGCCATGGGCCCGCAGGGGCGAAGGAGACCGGCGCCCGGGAGCTACCAACTCCCGAGGCGTCGGGCCGACAACCCCGAGGGGCATCGATTCACATCTCGCGGGCGGCGGGGCTTTTGCACGAGAACCGCCGCACCGCGTTCCTACGAACAACGGAGTATCACATGCTCGCCACGCCGAGCGTCAACCCGGCCTGCCCGGATACCCAACGACAGCACCGTCTCGCTGCTCAGCTCGCAGAGATGATCCCGGGCGCGACCACGATCCGAGTCAGCCTCACCGACCCGAGCCGGGCATGGCCACACCCGAGTGCCGCTATCCGGGACGAGGGCGGGAAGGCCCTCGAGGTGAGTCGGACGACGGCGACGGTCGCCGCCCGCTGGATCCTGCGGGTCTGGCCGGAGGTGGACTGGACCCGGCCGCACACCTTCGACATCCAGCGCGCCGCCCTCACAAGCAGCGACCTGGTCGCTGCTGGTCGGAGCCGCTGACATGGCCCGGATACGCACCATCAAGCCGGAGGCGTTCTTCTCCGAGTCGCTCGCCGAAGTGAGCGTCGAGGCCGAGCGGACCTTCTTCGGCCTCCTCACCCAGGCCGACGACCACGGACGGCACCGCGACAACGCCGCGATCGTCGCTGGGCTCCTGTGGCCCCTGCGCGCCGAGCACACCTCGGTCCACGTCGAGGACGATCTCCACCAGCTCGCGAGCGCCGGCCTGATCTGCCGGTACACCGGCTGCGATGGCCGCCGCTACCTCCACATCGTGACCTGGTCCGAGCACCAGAAGATCGACAAACCGAGTCAGTCCCGCCTGTCCTCGTGCCCGCAGCACCAGGCTGCCGGCCGGTGCGGCCCCTGCAAGGGCAACTGCACAAAGCAGACCGAGGGATCGCCCACCACTCCCGGAGGACTCGCCGAGACTTCGCCGAACGCTCTCCGATCCCTCGATCTGCCCGCCCAGGCCACCTCGACGTCTTCCGGGTACGTGATCGTGTCTCCGGCCGACCGGCAGGCAGCCACCGATCATTTGGTCGACGTCCCTGGCCGCTCCGGAGCGGAAACCCCAGGTCAGGAGGCACTCCCCGAGGACTCCTCGAACCTTCCCCGAAGCCTGCCCGAAGGGTCGGCGCCTGGATCTAGGATCTTGGATCCTGGATCTTCTCTCCCTACGGGGCGCACAGCGCCCGCAGTCGGCATCTCCGCCAAGGACCTCGTCGGGGAGTACGTCGCCGGGTGCGACCAGCGCCCCCCGAACGACGTGATCGGGCACCTCGGACGGATCATCAAGAAGCTCCTGGACGAGGGCATCGCACCGACGCACATCCGAGCCGGGCTGGCGAATTTCACAGCCAACCCCAAGCACCCGAGCGTACTGACCAGCATGGTCAACGAGGCGATGAACGCTCGCCCCGGCGGTTTGGCGCGGCCGGGAATCCGGCCTAACGTGCCCGCCCACCAGGCGTGGACCAACCCGGCCAACGCTTCCGCCGCCTACGCCGAGGAGCTGTGATGCACACCCGTCGCCGCGAACCGCAGCTCCTCGGCAACGAAGGCACCCTGGAGCGCATGGCCCGGATCCTGGCCGCCCGCAACATCGACCCGTCCGACGCCGCCGCGCTCCCGGACGACCACGAGCCGTTCTCCCCGCTCGACGCCCTCCTAGCCGGGATGCCCCCGCGCTACCAGTCGGCGGTCGCCGACCACCTGATGGTCCTGGACTGGGTCCGTAAGGTCACCGAGGCGGCCGTCGCCCCCAGCCGGGGAGCCCGGCGGCAGGTCACCACCGGGCCCAGCCTCCTGATGGCCGGAGTCGTCGGCGCGGGCAAGACACACCAGGCGTACGGCGCGGTCCGAGCGCTCGTGGAGAGCGGGGTCGGCGTGCGCTGGCGCGCGACCACCGCCGCCGATCTCTACGCCGATCTCCGCCCCCGGCCCGGGGTCGACAGCGAGCGGGAGCTGGCGGCCGTCAGCCGGTGCCCGCTGCTGATCATTGACGACCTCGGCGCGGCCAAGGCCAGCGAGTGGGTCGAGGAAGTGACGTACCGGCTGATCAACCGGCGGTACAACTACGAACTCCCCACGCTGATCACGACCAACCTGGCGATCAAGGACCTGCGCTCGTACCTCGGCGATCGCGTCGCCAGCAGGCTCGCGCAGATGACCGCCCGAGTCGAGTTCGAGGCCGTCGACCGCAGACGCCACAGCGCCGCCGCCTGACTCCCCACAGGCCACCCCGCCGGACCGCGCCCCCGCAGCGCCGTCCGAGGGGGCCTACCGCCAGCGCACCTCTCCGCCGACGCCCCTGCGCGCGGAGAGCGATCGGAGCACCCCGCATGACCAGCACGATGAACGGCCCCGCCCACCACCGTCAGCTCGGCGACCAGACCTGGCAGGCCGATGCCATCTGCCAGAGCACCGAGTACAACCCGGTGGACCCCGAAGTCTTCTTCCCCGAACCCGACGAGACCGCCAAGATTGCCACGGCCAAGGCCCTGTGCGGCCAGTGCCCGGTCCGCCGCACCTGCCTGGACTCCGCTCTCGAAGGGGGTGACACCGACGGGATCCGTGGCGGCCTGACGGAAGAGGAACGCGGGCCGCTGCACGACAAGCTCGCCAGCCGCCTCGACTACAGCCGCGTCAACGCCACCATCGCCGGGCGCGACGTGCACCTCACACATACGGAGCGCCGCGCGGTCGAGTATGCGGCCTACCGCCACGGGGTGAGCGAGCAGCGCCTGGCCTGGCTTCTGAAGGTCACCGAGGAGCACGCCAAGAAGCGATACCGCGAGATCCGCCGGGCCGAGCGCAACCGAACCCTGAACCAGCCCAAGACGAACACCCCACCCACCGAGACCAGCGGCGAGCGCCTGATCCGCGACGACTTCGGGACGGCGGCATGAACATCGCGAGCGCGCCGAAGACGGCGCACATATCCGGGTGGGACCGCGCGGCTGTCGTGGCCCTCGGGGGCGCGGGATGCGCCCTGTCGTACGACGCCCTGCAGCAGATGGCCGTCGCCATCCACATCCGAGGCTTCCTCACCTACCTGTTCCCCCTGGTGATCGACGGCTTCATCGCCTACGGCATCCGAGCCCTCCTGGTCCTGCGGGACGCACCGCTGCGCGCCCGGCTCTACGTCTGGGCCCTCTTCGGCACGGCCACCGCCGCCAGCATCTGGGCGAACGCGCTCCACGCGGTCCGCATCAACCAGGACACGGTCGCCGGCACCGGCCTCCGGCTCGGCGACGCGGTGGTCGCGGTGCTCTCCACCGTCGCCCCGCTGGCCTTGGCCGGAGCGGTCCACCTCTACATCCTCATCGCCCGGGGCCCGGTCACGGACGCTGACCGACAGAACCTCGGTGAGCCCGGTCACCTCGGTCAGACTGACCGGGGCGAAGCCATCGAGGTCACCCGGACCGACCGGGCCGGTCAGCAGCGGTCAGCGGTCGGTCAGGTCGAGCCCGGTCAGTCGGTCACCGCTCTGACCGACCGGCTGCCGCTGTCCCCGACCAACGAGGACACCGCCACCCGGTCAGTGACCGGAGACTCGACCCCGGCGGCCAGCGGCCAGTCGGTCACCGACCACCCCAACCGGAGCCACGGTGCCCCTGACCTGCCGGGACAGGCGGACAAGGGGCGGACGGGTGCTGACCGCCCCGACGGCGCTGCCCCGGTCGGTGACGGCCAGAGCAGCCCGGCGACGGTCAGTGCCCCGCCGGTCACCTCGCCGCCGGTCACTGACCGGGCTGCTCAGCCGACTGGTGACCGGCGTCCTGACCCGGACACCGAGGAGCTGCTGAAGATCGCCCGGTCGGCGGTCAGGGCCGAGGACAAACTCACCCGCAAGGTGGTTGCCCAGGCGATCCGAGGTCAACAGATCCCGCTGTCCAGCGACACCCTGACCGCCCTGATGGCCCAGCTGCGCGAGCAGCACCGCCAGCCGGTCACCTCCTCCCGGCCCTGACCGAACCTCCACGGAGTGGGTGACCGAGTCGGTCACCCGCTCCGCACGTCTCCGAGACATCCCGCCACAGCAGAAGCGGAGAGCACCCGATGCGCACTCACCCGGCCACGCCCGCCGAAGTCGACTCCTGGCTGACCGTCCTGCACCAGCACGGACACTTCCACCGCGCCCAGTCCGGCCCCGACACCACCTGGATCGTGCAACGCGAGCAGCACGACCGGCCCTGGACCCTGCACCACCTCGTCCTGGCCATGGACTGGATCGAGGAACTCGTCCGCGAAATCCAGCAGCAGGACCCGGAGACGAGCCGATGAACACCAACGACCCGGTGGCCACTTCCGCTGGACAGCAGCGTGACCCCACCACGGCTCCTGGCGGAGCAAGCTATCGCGTACGACGGTCCTACGGCCCGACGTACGCACTTGCCCCCGCCCAGGAGGGCGGGGGAAGCCCGGCTGGTCCCCGAGCGAGGGCGCACGGGGACCAGCCGGGCAACCGGCACCAGGGGGCGCCGGTCACCGGGGGAGAAGCCGACCGCGACGACCACCGCGAGCAGCCGAGCCCGAGCACGCCCGCCTACCCCGACCGCAAACCGCGCCGCCGCACCCGCAACCCCAGCGAGCGCACCCGCAAGACGACCACCCGCCTCTCCGACACCGAGAAGACCGAGATCGCCGAGGCCGCCACCAAGCGCGGCGTCACCGTCGCCCGCTTCCTCGCCGTCTCCGGCCTGAGCGCCGCCCGCGGATGCGCCGCCGTGCACAGCAACGACCAGCTCGACACCGCCATCGATGAACTCGCCGCTCTGCGCACCGCGCTGGCCCGCATCGGCAACAACATCAACCAGATCGCTTTCGTCCTCAACAGCGGTGGCCAGCCGCGCGCCGGTGAACTCGAACACGCGCTGAGCGCGCTGACCGGACTTCTCGCCCGCGTTGATGACGCGGCGAACGACCTGGTGACCCGGCGGCTGTGATGGTTCCCGACATCGGACGCGGCTCCCGGACCCACGGCCTGCTCGTCTACTTGTACGGCCCCGGACGGCGCGAGGAGCACACCGACGCACACCTCGTCGGCTCCTGGGACGGCTTCGCCCCCGACCCCGGCCGCGACACCGGCCTCGACTCCGACCCGAAGGTCACCCTCGCCCGGCTCACCGCCGCCCTGGACCTGCGGGTCAAGCAGGCCGGCGACCGCGCACCCGCCAAGCACGTCTGGCACTGCTCGGTCCGCACCGCCCCCGGGGACCGGCGGCTGGACGACGAAGAGTGGAACGCGGTCGCCCAGCGCATCGTCCACGCCACCCGCATCGCCCCGGACGGTGATCCCGACGGCTGCCGGTGGATCGCCGTCCGCCACGCGGAAGACCACATCCACATCGTCGCCACCCTCGTACGCGGCGACCTGCGCAACCCGCGTCTGAACTACGACTTCAACAAGGCCCAGGCTGAATGCCGCCGCATCGAGAAGGAGATGGGCCTGCGGCGCCTGAACGCGGGCGACGGAACCGCAGCGAAGAATCCCAGCAGCGCCGAGAAGTTCAAGGCCGAGCGAACCGGCCGCCCGGAGACCTCGCGCGAGACGCTCCGCGAGGCCGTTCGTCGAGCCGTGGCGGGAGCGGATTCGGAAGAGGAGTTCTTCACGCGGCTCCGAGAAGCGGGGGTACGGGTGAAGCTGCGGCACGCACCGTCCGGTGACGCGTTTGGCTACAACGTGGCCCTGCCCGGCGACCGCAACCGCGACGGAGCCCCGGTCTGGTACCCCGGCTCCAAACTGGCCCCCGACCTCTCCCTTCCGAAGATCCGCCTTCGTCTCACCGACGGGGCCGTCGAGCCGAGCGCTCCCGCGGTCGGCGCTGACCGGACTAACTGGTCACCGCCCGCCCGTCAACGACGCAACGCCACCGTCATCGCAGAGCGCTCAGCCACGCTCCTGGAACGCGACGAGGATGGCGAGGCCGCCCCCCAGCTCGTCGGCGTCGGAGAACTCCTTGACGCAGTGGCCCAGACCTCACCGGCCACCACCCGCACCGAGCTGGCCGCCGCAGCTCGCGCCTTCGAACGGGCGACCCGCAGTCATGTCCGCGCCGAACGCGCCGACACCCGAGCCCTCCGCTCAGCCGCCCGAGGCATTGTCCAGGCCGGCGGAGCGCTCGGCCGAGGCGAGGACGGCGGCACCACCGCCATGCTCGTCTCCACCCTCGTCCTCGTCACCCTCGCCGCCGCCCGCTGGCACTCCGCCCGCGGACACGCCCAGCAGGCCCACGCCTCCCGACAAGCCGCCGCGCACCTACGCACCGCCTACCGCCAGGCCGCCGCCACCCCGATGCGCATGCTGCACGACCAAGGCCGCGCCCTTCCTGACGCCCAGCGCCTCATGCACGAGGCCACCCTTCGCGCCGTCCTGCCCGAGAACGTCGTACGGGCGGGAGGCACGGAAGCGAGGACCGACGCCTTGGTCGCCACTCTCGCCCAGGCCGAGCGGGCAGGCCATGACTCCGAAGCCCTCCTGCGCCAGGCCATCGACATGCGCGAACTCGACAGCGCCGATGACGTGAACGACGTCCTGGTCTGGCGTCTGCGGCGCATCGCCCAGCTCCCGGCACACCCGGGTGACGGTGCCCGTCGTCCGCAGGCCGCCACCCGCCAGGCCACTACGCCGAGCAGCCGCACCAGTGAACGAAACGCGACGGCAGCCGTACCGCTCGGAACTGCTCAAGACCCCAACCGCCGCTCGCCACGTCGCTGACCACGTCGAACCGGACGGAGACCACCGGCCGAGCGGACGCTGCGAAATGTATGGACAGCCGGTTCCACCGGCTGTTACGGATGAAGACAGGACCGACAACCGGGAGATGACGCTCGTGCTCAGAACCACCACCCGCACCACGGAGCCGGCACCCGTCCTGCCCGTCGTCCCCACTGGTACCGACCCCCTGCTGCAGCTCCAGGCCGAGACGCGGTCGGCCGACGGCCCCGGGGCAATTCGCTGCGTCGGCCACTCACGCGAACTCGCTCTCGGCGGCATGCCCGTGATGTGCTCTGCCTGCCGTGCCCGACGCGACTGGCTGCTCATCAACCACGGGCGCAACGTCTGGGTCCGCTGCCGGTGCGGCAACCAGTGGCTCGAGCCCGAGATCAGGCGCGCCGACTTCGATGCCCTGGTCGGCGGCCCGCACGGGACGACCTACCCGAGTGTCGAGGCGGGCTTGACCGCGCTCGGGTTCGACGGCGTATTCGCCGGCATCTACCTGGAGTAGGCGAGTACCAGACGGAACGCCGAGGGCGTCACCGGTGATGGGGGCTCTTTGCAATCGGGCCTAGCCGCCTTTGCGAGTGTGGCGCCATGACTTCAGCGGTCCACAGACCTTGACTATTGCTCCGACCGCCCACATAGCGCACAGGCCACGGCAGTCTCCACGCAGGTCTTCCCGGCGCGGAAGTCACTGCCAACGAACATCTCCGGAGAGCCCGGCACGCAGTCATAGAACGTGCTCATGAACGCGTGCGCCTGCTGCTCGGCGCTCTTGGCCGTGGCCTTGTCGGGCAGAGCGTCGGAGAAATGGGCCTGGATCAGCGTGTGTTGCCAGCGATTGGCATCCCCGATGTGCCGGGTGAGGCGTTCCCACGGAGCGCTGCTGTACCCGATCTTGATGCGGGGTGTGTGTCCTGCGATCTCCAGGACGTAGAGCCGATGTTCACGGTACCCGTGCTCGCGAAGGAAGTCCTTGGCGGTGGCGCGGGCGCGGTCCTGGATGCGCAGGGCGAGAACGGGTAGCGGCCCGCTACCGACCTCCTGCATGAGCCGTCGGGCCAGGCTGCGGGGCTTCTTGATGATGACGCTCCGCTGCGACGGTGGGGGAGGAGGGATCGGTGCCAGCATGCAGGGATTTTCGCCCAACAACCTTGCGCGGTGGGCGGGTTTGCCGGAACTGCATGCAAACGAACCCACTCGTCACCTGTAGACGCCCGCCTTAGTCGTCGTTCGGCAGGTACCACCCGTGCTCGCGATGCCTTGGCTCTGGTGGGTTCGGGTTCTCGCGGGCATAGGCCTCGTTTGCACGGCGAGTCATCTCTGCGTCGTAGCGGTGCAGCTCGTCGTACAGTCTATTCGCTTCGTTGATATCGCCAGCGGATACGTAACGCTCTCGCAGGGCGCGCCCTCGTCTGCGAGTTCCGCATCGGACAGCAGGCGGAGGCTACCGAGGCCACGCGCGATGGAGTTGAAGATGCCCATGCGTTGATGTTGTCACGCTGGGGCTACCGCTGCGCTGTTGTCCGCCAACACCGCCTCGAAGGTGCGCGAAAATGCCCGGCTAGCCAGCTGCTGAGATCACCCCGTTGAAAGGTCCCATCCGCAGCGCTTGACTGTTTCTCCGCGAGCACCAGGGCTGGATCTGGATCGGCGATGGCGTAACCGCGCTGGGCTCGTATGGGGTGGTGGCCACTTTCCAGTCCGACGACAACTTTGGGCGCATCCTCGCCGTGTACGGCGGGATCTGTGTGGCCGGGTCGATCACCTGGGTGGCATGGTCGCCGATGGCTACCGGCCTGACGCGGGGACGTGATCGGCGCCCAGGTGTGCCTCGCGGGGATGGCCGTGATCATGTACGCGACGCGTAGCCTCTGGTGGTCGGCCACGGTGTTCTCCCTTCGGCAGGTCGAGCGGACGCAACGAACGGGTGGACGCACGACGAGGCCGCCCTTGTCTGAGCGGCGTAGGGCGGCCTTCGGCGGTACTCGGTCAGACTCCGGAGAGCCGGTTGGAGAGGTCGAGGGCGTCGGTCGCGAAAGAGAGGGCGGCGCACAGGCCGGTCACCTCGTACAGGGTCGGACGGACCAGGCGCGGCCAGTCGTCCGGGGAGGCGGGCCAGGAACCGAGGAGCACCTCGGCAGTGGTCAGCCCCAGGTACGTCGTGACGTCCCAGCCGCTGCGCGATGCGGGCTCCCAGCGCAGTCGAATGCGCCCGAGGGGGAGTTCGGAAGTCTCGGCGAGCCAGGTGATGTCGAGGGGACCGTCGGGGCGGGTGGAGATGCGCTGGAGAAGCGCGCTGTGCACGCCGGTCGGCATGGGGAGCGCCGCGACAGTGTGCAGTGCGAGGCGGGATGCGGGGTGCGAGAGTGACGAGATGGAAGCCTCCGTGGTGGTAGGGAAGCGATCAGGCCCAGGTGAGGGCGTCGCGCGCTCCCACCGGGAGGTAGTTCTCCTGGCCGTCGTCGGCGATGTACGCCGTGCCGTCGCGGACGACGACCTCGGCCCCCACGAAGTGAGCGAAGGGGAAGTCGGGGTTGACGGCGAGACGGACCGGCAGGTTGGGGTCGAGTTCCTGGAACTGGCGGAGCAGGTGGCCGACGGTCAGGTACTGGGGCAAGGGATTCTCCGTGAACGGCGGACGTTGAGGGGCTGGTCGACCCGACGGGGAGTCGTCGAGCCGTCGGTGGATGTATGAGCGGAGCCTGATCAGCAGTCAGCACGAGGAGTGGGTGACGAGGGCGGCAAGGAATCCGGCGACGGCCTCGGAAGGGGCGTGGACACCGAACTCCTGGACCCATACCTCGCCGTCGGCGGGCAGCACCTGGACGCGCCAGACGATCTCGCGCGCCCAGGCGGAGGGGTCTTCGGGTAGCCAGCCGACGTAGACGCCGCCTTCCGGGCTAGTCATGTGAATGTTGGCCTCCGGGGTCTCGGCGATCGTCCAGCCGAGAGCGTCCAAGAGGTCGAGCACCGGAGCGGCGCAGTGGTCGGAGGAGAGCCAGTGACGGTCTTCCACGGCGGGGCGGACGACGGCGGGCAGGAGGGTGGCAGAGGCGTTCACGGTTGGACGATCCCTTCGTTGACCTGCGGTTTTCCCGACACCCGTACGTTGGCATGCAGCATGCCGAAGTGCGTAGTCGTTTCCCGGGGATGCCGTCTGCCGTGGGCGAACTGGCAACCACCAGCGAGCGGTCGGCGGGACGGGAATGGACCTGCGACCGCAGTTGTCGTACCTGGGTTGCGGTGAGGGACCGCACGTTGGTGAAGGGGGAGCAGGGGATGGCCGAGGCGAGCAGACACTGGGACGGCGCCGGACTGGAACGAAAGATCCGCGCCGCCGGACGGCCCTGGACCGTGGGCGACATCGCGATGGTCGCCGATGGCCAGTGGGGAGTCGGCGCACAGCCCGACCAGTGGCCGGATGAGGAGATGGTGGAGCGCCGGGTTGCCGAAGGCCGGCGAGTGGAGCTGACGGTGGAGGAGCTGGCCCGCGCGGTGGGCCCCCGGGCCGAAGAGGGCCACCGCGACGAGAATCGGAGCTAAGCCTTCAACGCCGGGGCCCCGTTGTGGGCGCTGACGGCCCTACGACCGCCGCCGGAGAGGACGGTTCGGGCGCGGCCCCGGGGCGTGCCGCGTCTGCCCGGAGCGGGCGACAGCAGCCTGAGCCAGCCGAACCGCCGGTGCCTCAACCTCGGGTGCGGCGGCCTCCCGAGCCTCCACCACGCGCCGGATCGCCTGGAGGTACGCACGGCTCTCCGCGTGGGCGACGCGGAGGCTGACCGCCGTTTCGGTGATCCGGTCGAGTTCGTAGAAGTCAGGCACGTACCCATGCAGGGACAGGGCGTAAAGACGGTTCTGGTGAACGGTTACCGCGCTGTCCGTGATGGCCAGGGCCGCGCGGGTGTGCATGGCGCAGCGCAGGAGCGGGTCCTCGCTGGGCGGCGGACCCCTAGGACCTCAAGAGCTTCGATGGGCTGGCCCCAGGCGTTCTCGATCATGGCCGTGGCCTGGTCGAGCATGGTGGTGGTGGGCATGGTGGAACTCCTGTTGGGCGGGGACGGTCGCGAGTGGAGTGCGGCCTGGGGCGGGAGTCAGCGTCCGCGCCGGGGCGTCGGCGAGCTGGCCGGCAGCCGGGCAGAGGTCGCGGGCGCGGGGTGTCCCGTCCGTTTCTGCGCCGCCCCCGTGGAGCGGCTCTGCGCGGCCATCACCCGGAGGTCGGCTGCTGTGCGTGGTGCCCGCGCGGCACGGTGTACGGCCTGGGTGACCGCGGTGCGGCGTACGTCCAGCGGAGTCGGAGCGCGCAAAACCTGAGCCTCGGCGATCGGCGTGGCCGAAGCGACAGGGGTCATCGTGACAAGGTGTTGCATCCGCCGGTCGACTTGGTGGCGTTCACGGACCACCGGGGTCGACTTCGCCATCACAGCGGCGGTTGCGGCGATCAAGTGGGACGGGGTGCGGGCCGTGAACGTCGCTTCGGCACGAGTGCCCCAGCCCGGCGGGCCAGCCCACAGCTCGACGGTCGTGCGGTCGGAGCCGTAGCCGCGCCGATCGATGAGGATGCCCGCTTGGTCGTCAGGAGCGATGATCTCGACGGTGCCGAGTTCAGCAGCTCCGTCAAGGTTCCAGCCGGCATCGGTCAGCGGCCGGACGGTGTCCCTCCAGGGGACGGTTGGTCCTGTCAAGAAGCGGCCGGGGGTGTCGGAGGCGATGGCTTCGTCGTAGTCCTGGACCAGTGCGGCGGTGAGGCCGGCGACCATCTCGGCCGGGGTGACGTGGTTGCACGTTGCCGTCCAGCGAGGCGCCGAGAAGGCGTCCTCGGCTGCGCTGATCTTCCACAGTTCGAAGTCGTCGCCGAACCAGCCGATCCGAATCCGTTGGTCGGGAGAGGTCACGAGGAGCTGGCAGGGGCCCTCATCGAGGTGCTGATGGGGCCAGTGGGCGACGGGCGCGAAGCCAGCCTCACCGGTCCCGTTGGAACCAGCCAGATACATGGGGCTGACCAGTACCTCTTGGTACCGGGTCGGGTCATCAGGGGCGTACATGGTCGAGTCTCCGGAAGCGAAGGAGGAGAACGGATCCGCGTATGCAGCGGCGGGAGCCGCCGGAGCGCACGCGGATGCCGTAGTGGCGGCGAGTGGCCTCTCGTTCTCACCCCCGTCACCGGCCCCGGCCCGGTACCGACTGAGCGGTCACGGCCGCTGGCACCCGCGGTTCCGGCTGAGGCGCGTGGCTGAACATGACGTTCGACGCGGCGGCGCTCCGTCGTAGGGCCGCCGCGGTCCGGGCGCTGTCGGCTCCCGCCCCCAGCGGAATGCTGACGTGGGTGCGCGTGGCTGCCGCTGCCGGAAGCGGTGCCGCTGTTCCACCTCGCAGCGCGAAGGGCTGGCTCCAGTGCTCGACACTCGCGTAGACGGCCCCCAACGCCTGGCCGGCATCGGTGAGCACGTACAGGTCTCCGTGCCGGGAGCCCGTCCGCGTGACCAGGCCATCGGCCTGAAGCCTGACAAGTCGCTGCCGTGCGAGGCCGTTGTCCAGACCGGCCGCCTCGGCGATGTGAACGAACCGCATCTGGCCGTCAGCCGAATCGAGGGCCTGAATCACGGCAGTTGAGTGCCGAAGATGCAGGCGGCGCAGCGCGTCCTCGACACGCTCGGCTTCGGCTATCGGTTCTTGTGTCAGGTGGGTGCGGGACCAGTCCGAGACCGTGCGGAGGACGGGGGCCAGAGACGTGCCGAGCGCGCTGAGCCGGTACGGCGCACCCCGCCGGTCGTCATCGCGGATCACCAATCCGTCAGCGTGCATCGTGGCCAGCCGTTTGCCGACGAACTGCTCACCGACGAAGGGGAGCTGCGCAGCAACGTCGCGGACGCGCACGGGGCCGTTCACCTGGGCCAGGGTCATCGCGGTCCAGGTGGTCCACTTGGGCCCGATCCGGGCGAGAGCCTCCTCGACCCGCTGGGCGTCGATGGAAGCGATGGAGAAGGTGGGAGGCAGGCCGGGGGTAGCCATGGTGGGGTCCTTATCGGGATGAGGTCAGCGTGAGCGGGGGTCGCGAGGGAGGCCCTGGCGACAGGCACGGCGGCCGGGTCGGAGAGCGCGCCTGACGTGGTCCGCGTGGTGGTGCGGCCGAGGGCGGCGGACACCCGGGAGGTCGTCGCGCGACCATCACGCAGGGCGGCTTCCCCCTGCGCAGTGAGCGAGAGGAGCTGGCCGGGCCGGTACACGTTCTCGGTGATGTCCTGATGCAGTAGCCCGTCGGCGACCAGCCGCTGCACGGTCTGCGGGAAGACCGCCGAGTCCTGCCACTGGGCCTTCTCCCGCGAGATGTACGGGTCCTCGCCGATCGCGTTGCGGCGAAAGCGAACACCTCCGGCCGCAACCGCTTCGAGGGCTACCAGCCCGCGCTCCCCGGCGACGGCCCAGTCGTCGTCCCGGTGGGTCCTCGTCTTCTGGCCCTGCCCGTGGCTCTTGTTGCTCGCGTGTTGAGCAGGCTCGGGCGAGGAAAGAAGCCGGCGGTAGGCGGACAGGGACTCGACGAGCTGGCTGTATGCCCGGTCCTGCTGGGCCAGGCCGTCTCCGAGGTCCGGGAGAGCTGTGCGCAGCAGCGCGTATGAGACCTGGGCTCGGCCGACTTCACCCCGACCAGTGCCTTCGAGCAGCCGCTGAGCGCGCTGGACCGCGTCGAGCACGCTCTCGTGTCGCTCGTCCAGCGCCGCTGCGGCTTCGATGACGCGTGTAGCGGCCTGGTGCAGCGGCTCCTCCGGACCATGTGCGAGGGCGTGCACGCTGACATCCCCGACACCGAGCACTTCGACGACGAGATAAGGCCCAGGGTGTGTGTCTGCGTCGTACGGGTTCACTCCGTCGTCTCCATCCGGGCGAGCAGGGAGCGGACCAGAGCGGGCAGGCTCCCGGGATCGTTGTCGAGCCGAGGGCGGTCGCTCACTTCGCTGAGGAGATCGGCGTCATCGAGCAGGCCGCTGGAGATCTCCATGCAGGCGTCGGTGATCCGGGCGGCGGCGAGCAGCGACTGGGAGAGAACCTCGACGTAGTCGTCCGGCGCGAGGCCGGCGGCCTCGGCTGCGTTGCGGACCGCCTCCAACTCAAGTGCGTTGGAGACGAAGTCGAACTCGTCGTCCCGCTCCGTACCACCGGGCGCGGCGACGATCGGGGCGCGTGGCTCCGTGGGTATGCCCACGCGGGTACAGATTTCATCGACCGAGGAGGTCAGCTCGGCGAACGACTCGGTGAGCCACCCCAGCGCGGAGGCGTAGGAGGCCAGAGCGAACAGGCCCGCCGAACCAGCAGGGCGTGGCTCGATGGCCACGAAGCCCTCGAACCGGTCGTTCAGCTCGGTGATCACGCGGGGCCCAGCGGCCAGCGGACCCAAGACGGGATGCAGGTAAGAGCGGGCGGCGGCCATCGGGTACTCGGCGGCAGGGATGCCGCCGACGTTCTGAGCGGCCTCGGTGAGGAGATCCGCCAGCTCCGAACGGGTGCGCGCAGTACGGTCGTTGGTCATCGCTGGGCAACCTTTCGAGAAGCAGTGGCCGAGGGCGGCGCTGGTGACGGGGCAGCCGCGCGGCCCGTTGTCGGCCGTTCGGTGGTGAGCGTTGAGCGAGACCGTGCGGCCTGCACGCGGGCCTCCGTGGCGGAGTCCGGGCCGACCCCTTGCTGGGGCTCGGTCCGTAGGTGGGCCGCGCGGTAGACCGCGTAGTCCTTCCGGCTGCCAGCCGCCACGAGGTAGATCTCGCGCTTGTGGGTCGAGGTCGGTGGGGCCTGGCGGAACTGGATGACCAGCCGGTAAGAGACCTCCGGGTCGACGTACACCTTGTGGAAGCCGGCGAGGCGGCCCTTCAACGGCAAGCAGTCGTCGCTTCCGTGGACCAGGTTCTGCAGCTCCAGCAAGGCCAAATCCCGTATCTCAGGGGGGAGTTGCCGCAGGTCGGTGATGGCGTCAGGGTGCGCGGCGAAGGCGAAGCGGGCGCGGCTCACAGCAGCCTCCCCTGGACCGCGCGCTGGACCGGTACCGCCGCTGACGCGCGGGGCGCGTCGAGCCCGGTCTGCGGTGTCGGAGAGGTGCCGGCGGACCGGGAAAGGGCGATGCGGGCCCGGACGACAGCACCGTTGTGGTCGCTGTACTCCGGAGGCTCGGGCAGCGGTTCACTGCGCTCGTCCAGCCAGGTCTGGGCGACGCCGACGTCGGGGCAGGCGCCTTCGCGCATCGTGTACGTGCCGGCACCGTGGTTCCACTCCTCGTGGAAGAGGCGAACCGGTGCCTGGGTGGCCTGGGAGTCGTTGACGAGTGTCCACGCCTCGCTGGGGTTGTCGTCAGAGGTGTAGGTGTCGAGGACCTCGCAGCGGGTGCCCGACTTCTGGATCTGCTGTTCCACCTGGAGGGTGAGGTCGTCGGCGGGCTCGATGTAGTCGCCACCGTGCAGTGCGATCCGTTCGAGCGGGCAGCCGCGTTCTGCCAGCCAGTTCTGGGCGAAGGACGCCGTGGCGTGGTGACTCGTCTCGAACGTGAACGTGGACTGCCGCAGATCCCGAGCGACCGCGATCGCAACGAGCTGTGGCTCGCCGGGTATCCCCCAGGTGACCGATCGGTCGTGGGCGAGGACGAAGCTGTGCGAACCGTTGGGCGTGGTGTGGTGCTGGGACAGCACCGTCAAGTCGCCAGCCCAGAGAGCCTCCATCGCCTCCTCGGAGTCTTCGTCGACCGGCGATAGATCGGCGAGGCCGAAGTCGAGAATGTTGTTCACGCCGCCACCCCCGCCTGCTCGGGCGCCGGGGTGGCCAGCACCCGGTGATTGGGGCGAGTCGCGCTGGTCGTGCAGGCCGCGAACGGTCCGTCGGGCGCACGCAGGTGCGCCAGGGTTTGGTCCAGGTGGTCGCGGTGCCACGTCGAGGGGCCGGACAGGCCGGCCTCCGTGTCGGTGAACTGCTGCCAGGCGAGCCAGAGTGCGTGGAGCCGGGCGACGGCCTCGGGGTGTTCGTGCCAGCGCGCGCACCAGGGACGGCTCGTGCTGATCTCCCGGCCGTACACCGGCAGGAAGAGGTAGTTCACCCAGTCGCTGAGGGTAGCGAGTTCGACGGCGTACTCCTTGCCGCCCAGGGCGAGGATGAACACCGAGGCGGGGCCGTCGGGCTTCTTCCCGTCAGCCGCCTCGGCTTCCGGAGCGCCGTCCGGCGGCTGGATGGCGCCGGATTTGGGCTCGGAGCCGAGGCGGTCGAGGATGACGCCGTGCTGCCTGACCTCGGCCATGGTCTTGGCGAGGGTGCTGGCGAGGTCGTCGAGGTCTGCGTCGGGGACGCGGTACGGCTCGGGGCCGGGGGAGGTCGGGCTGGTGTCGGCCATGGGGGTGTGCTCCATCTGTGAGACGGCGACATGCCCGAGAGGATCCGGAGAATCAGCGGTTTGGTCCGGCCGGAAAATCGCGGTAGTGGAGCGCTATCGGTCGGCGCAGCGGGGAAAGGGTGGTGCCAGCAACCGCAACGCGTGCGAAGCCTGTTGTGGGACGACGCCGTTGCCGAGCCCGGTGAGCTGCGCCGGCCGTCCGAGCCCCGGAGTCGCGGTGACCCAGCCGGCGTCGAGGCCCTGCATCCACTCCACGAAGTCCGCGCGGAGCCGACCGGCGCCGTCCGTGGGGGCCGGGGCCGGGCGGGTGAGGCTCTCCCATCGGGTGATGGCGGATCCGTACGCTCCCCATCGCCGGTCCGCGTCCCCGCCTCCGGCGTCTCCTCCGCCCAGAGGGGCAGGACCACCGCCGACAAGGGAGGCCGCCATCCCTTCCCCGCGCGGCGGCCCTGGGTGCCCGTGTCGCTGGCCCTCGGCGTCGGCAACAACGACGCAGCCGCGCTGGGCAGGGTCATGTCGCCATTGCCGTGCCGCTGGTTCGGCGAGCCCTTGATTCCGTCCGACGCCTTCGGGGTCGGCAGCAGCAGCCACTCGACCTCGTCGGCCAGGTTCGGGCCGTGCCCCCCGCTCTTCCGCTTCGATGGATGCTGGCTGCCGCCGTTCTTCCCGATGTTGCTGGTCGGCGTCTTCAGCAGGGTGCCCGGCGGGCCATGCGGCGAGGAAGGTCCGCTCGCGGCGGTGCGGGGCCCCGACGTCGGAGGCGCGAAGCACGAGCCACTTCGCGTCGTACCCGAGGTCGGCCAGGGATCCGAGTACGGCACCGAGTGCCCGCAGAGCAGGCTGACCTGCGGTGTCTCCCAGACACCACGGGCAGGGTTCCACGTCGCCAGGGGAACCGGCGGGGGAGGTGAGGAGGCCGCGCACATTCTCGATCACAACCAGGCAGGGTCGGAGGGCTGCGACCGCACGGGCGACGTGCAGCCAGAGCCCGGAGCGGGTCTGGGCGTTGAGTCCGGCCCGGCGGCCGGCGACCGAGACGTCTTTGACAGGGGAAGCCGGCCGTCAGGACGCACACCCGGGGGACGGTGGACCAGTCGACGGCGGTGATATCGCCCAGGTTCGGGACGCCGGGCCAGTGGCGGGCCAGGATGCGTGAAGCGTTCGGGTCGACCTCGGCATGCCAGGCGAGCGTGCCACCGAGCGCGGACTGCACACCCAGGTCGAGGCCGCCGTACCCCGAGCAGAGAGACCCGATCAACGGGGTGGCGAGGCTCGGGGCCGTGACGCGTAGGTCCGGCGCGGCTGCGGAGATGGGATAGATCAAGACGAGTTCCAGGGGCAGAAGAGGCTGGTGGGGAGGGGGTCTCACGGGTGGCCGCGCGAGGGTGGTCGGGCCGTCGACAGCGTGGGGAGATGGCTGGCCGGGGCTGAGGGGGCAGCGCCTGGGCGGGGCGTGCTGCGGGCGCGGGCGGCCTTCACTCGGTCGGGCGGCGGCTCGGCCGCCGACGGAGCGGATGCCGTGGTCTTCGGAGCCGGACTGCTGTTCGCGGTGGCCCAGCGGGCACGTACCTCGTCGAGCGGACCGAGTTCGTGCAGGGCGTGGTTGATCAGCCGGCCGGGCCCCAGAACCTCGTCCTGGGCCAGGGCCCGGATGGCTCGCGCGGAGGAGGCGGCGGTGCGGGTGACGGAGGAGCGCATCACCCGCTGTCCGAACCAGTCAGCGCTTCCGGGGACCATGCCTTCGCAGACGGCGGTCAGCTGCTCGCTCGACACTGTGCCGTCGGCCAGCAGGCCGCGTCGCTGGGCCTCCCAGAGCAGGGTGATCCGGTCGATGGGTTCGCCCCGGTGGTGCAGCGCGCCCAGGCACCGGTAGAGCTGCCCGTGGGTCGGGTCGGCGAAGTCTCCCGGCCGCAGCCAGGCCACCACCTCGCCCATGGCCCCCGGCTGTTCGGCGAGGACGGCCAGGAGGAACCGCTCGTCCTCGGCGACTTGGCCACTCTGCGCCGGAGGCGGGATGTCCGTGGCGGCAGCGCGCCCAGCGGTGGGTGGGACCGGTCGAGGATCGGTTCCCCAGCGTCGTGCAAGGTCGGTGAGTACGCCGGTCAGGACGTCCGCCGTGCGCAAGGCTCCCTCGACCTCGCCCTGGACGGCGTCGGCCCGAGCCGCCTGGTGGAGACGGATCGCGTGCTGGGCGACGGTGCGGTGAATCGCCCCCTCCAGCACCATGCGGCCGTACACCGGGGCGTGCTCGGTTCGGGGACACGCCTGGATCAGGGTGTGGGCGTACGCCGCGGTCAGCCCGCGCACGTGCTGTCCGGCCTCCTCGACCGCGTCGGTCACCCACGACAGCGGCAACGGACCATCGGCCGAGAGCGCGGGATGCCCGTCGTTGCGCAGCTTGCGGAGGGCGGCGAACAGCGCCTGGTGGACGGGCCGATAGAAGTGGTCCGCAGCGAGCCACTCCAGGTGCGTGAGCTGCTCGGGGTCGAGGAGTGCGGCACCGAGGACCGCCTGCTCGGCACTCATCAGCGGGTTCACCGCCGGCCTCCGGGATCAACGCAGGACGCCTCGTCCTGCCGGACGAGGAGGTTGGCGACTGCCTGGTCGGCAGCGGCCATCGACAGCGCGAAGTCGTCCAGGACGGCGGTGAAGGCCGGATCGGAGGCGGGAACCGAGCCTGCCTCGCCGTCAAGCCACCACCGGCCACCGCGCAGGACGACCGGAGCGTGGGCCAACCGCCCCTGCTGTGGTGTGGGCGCGCTCATGCCGACAGTCCAAGATCGTCCTGGCCGATGCTCTTCGCGAGGGCACGCTCGGTGATGGCCTTCGTGGCGCGAGCGGAAGCCGGGCCGACCACCTTGGCGGAGGGCTCCTTGTACCAGGGCTTGAGGTTGAGCATGGCGACCCGGATGCCGGTGGCCAGCAGCAGAACCTTGCCCTTGGGTAGGGCGCGGATGGCGTCCGGCGGAAGGATCCGCTCCGTGCGCATGCTCACCGAGGTGGACTTGCCGCCCTCGCTGGTCGATACCGAGGTGGTCTGGACGTCGTGGTCGCCGACCTGACGGCTGAGCCGGTCGGCGAAGTCGGCGTCGTCGATGCCAGATCCGATGATCTTGATGGTGGCTGCGGAGTACAGGGCGTCCATACCGGCCTCGCCCCAGCACCGCTGGCCCTGACGGTAGGACTGCAGGATCGTCATCGGGATGACGCCTCGGCTGCCCAGGTGGCTGTAGAGATCAGGGAGGTCCGAGATGCGGCAGACGTTCGCCGCCTCGTCGAGGACGCACAGGGCGGGCGGGTCGAGTCGCCCGCCGGAGCGCTCGGCCACGATCACGGCCGCGCGCATCACGGCGTCGGCCGCTGCCGCGATGATCGCCGACGCGCTGCCGCCGCCGTCCTTGCTCAGCAGGTACAAGGTGTCGCGGGACGTGGCGAAGGCGAACGGCTGGAACTCGGGGAGGTCGTCGTTGGGGGTGACCCAGGCGGCGACGTCCGGATCGAGCAGGCAGCTCGCGTACTGCCTCGCGGTCTCATAGATGCCGTCGCGCGTTTCGGTCGCGCCGGAGACGGTGCCCTGGAGCTGGGCGGCGACGGCATGGTGGCCGGCATCGGTGAGCAGGTCCACCGGGGTGCGGTCGGCCGGCATCGCGAGCCAGGCCAGGACGTCGGTGATCGGCCGCCGGTGGGACGCGGCGGCGAGGAAGAGGGCGCCGAGGGTGTTGCTCGCGGCGGTGGACCAGAAGTCGGAGCCGCTGGACTCGTCCACGCTCGCGGTCACGAGGTGCCCCGCCAACCTCTTAGCCCCGGCGAGATCGCGGGCGTCAGCGAGGATGTCCCACCACATCTCGCGCGGGTGGTGGGCGATCTGCTGCGGATCGAGGGTCCAGATCGTGCCGACCTCGGCACGGGCGTCCACCGTGGTGGTGAAGGCGTCGTTCGCGGCTTTGTTACTGGTGAGCAGGACCGGGCCCGGTGCCGAGAGGATCGCGGGGATCGCCAGCCCGGACGTCTTGCCGGAACGCGGGGCCATGATCGCGACGATCACGTCCTCCCAGGACGCGCGGACCTCCGCACGACCGGGATCGAGGGTGCCGAGCAGGATGCCGCGGTCAGCGGGCAGGACCTCTTTTACTCTCCCGGCCGCCCAGGCTCGGGCGCAGGCTCTTCGCCTTGGCGACGATCTCCTTGTCCAGCAGCGGCGCCAGGTCCGCCTTGCGGGCGAGGCCGGACTTGAACCCGGCACGCCAGCGCATCCACAGCACGGCAGCGGTGACGACCAGGGCAACGGTGAACAGGGCGGGGACGACGCGGGCGCCGACCATCAGCATGCTGGTGCTCAAGGCCGGCCACAGCACCTCCGGGTGTAGCAGCGCTCCCGTGACGCGGAAGGGGGCCCATGTCCCGCTCCCGACGAAGGTGTTGGTGAGATTTCCGGTCAGCCAGGCCAGGGAGCCGAAGGCCATGGCGGCGCCGAGGATGCCGAACAGGAGGTAGAGGAGCGCGTCCGACCCGGTGGTGGTCGAGGGCGCGCTGGTGCGCGAGGAAGGCACGGCGGTTCCTTGGGTGTGCGAGCGGGCAGGGACGGGGCGCGCTCGGCTCTCGTGCAGATCATGGGGATACTCCTGGACGTCTGAGGCGGAACGTTTCAGCGGGATCGGCCTGCAGAACGAGGCGCGGGCGGAGGTGCTGCGGTGGCCGGCGGACTGCCGGTCGACGGCGATGTTCCGGCGCGCGGCGACGAGGCGCGGGCCGCCCGCTGCCGGTCTGAATCGACGCTCCGGGCAGCGGACGGCACAGGAACAGCCTCGGCACCGAGGACATCGTCGAGCAACTCCCGGCTGCGCAAGACGTTGACCATCTGGTGGTGCCGAGGATCCGTGCGCTCTGCGGGACAGGCAGCGAGACCGTCCTCGGCGACTTCCAACTGCTCACGGACGTCCTGGAGCATCCCGTACGCGGCTGCTAGTCGCGTCCACGTCTCGAAAGTCGGATGGTGATGCGGGTCGTCGAAGTCGAGACGGGCGCGAGTCCAGTCGGCGGCAGAGGCGACGAGTTCGGTCAGCTCGGGCAGAGCCCCGACCAGTGCGCCGTTGACCTCCTCGATGATGCCCGCCACCTCATCGGGCGAGGCATCCTCGTGGAGGCGGGAAATCATCCCGCGGACCGAGTAGGGATCGGCGGAAGCGCTGGGCAGGTGCCTGACCTGCAGCGGCTTGTCGGAGCCCGGTGCCGCGCTGGAATGGGCGAGCCGGATGTTGTGCTGCATGGCCGCACCGACGGCCTCGCCGATGCTGGAGTAGTACTCGGGCAAGTCTGCCTCTTCGGGTGAGTGGTCCTTGACGGGGGAGTCGAGCGGGGGCGCGCGACGTACTGGAGGCCGACGGCGGAGAGAGCGGCCGGGGTTACCGTCGGGGGGTTGAGGCGCGCGATGGGTGACCCGTCGCAGAGCAAGGCGCCGGCGCGGAACTGAACGCCGAGGAGACCTTGGCCTGGTTCGCCGCAGGAGAAGTGGCCAGAGCGGCACCACGGTGATAACGGACGGTCCGTGCTGCGGCGTAGCTCGTCGAAGCGGCGCCGACGCGGCGTAGCTCGGCCTCGGAATCGACGAGTTCGGCCTGGGCCGAGCTGACGAACTCCGAGGCGAAGCCGAACCGGTCGGCGAGCGCATACGCGTCGTCGTCCAGGTCGTTGACCTGTTCTCCCGCTGCTTCCAGCGCCTCCCGGACACGCTCCAGCGCACCGTGCTCGGGGTGAAGGAGGTGGTCAACTGCCCGCTGAAGGCTGGCTCCGTCTTCGGCCGCACGGATCTGGTCCGTGATGCTGAGGAGTTCAGCTCCGGCGGCGTAGGGCCCCAGCGCATGCACCGGAGGGCTCATCCGGGCCGTGTCGAGAGACGGCGGAAGGGTGACGTCATAGCGAGCGGCTCGAAGCATCTCGGCCGCATGGCTGGCGATGGCGACCTGGTCGGCGAGCGGAGTGGTGGTGGGCAGGCGATGGCGTCGGCCGTGCCAGTCGTCGATCTGCTTGAAACCAGCGTGACGGAGGAGCTGCGCGGAGAGGTCATCAGTAGCGCCCTTGGCAACGACGCTACCGCTGAACTCGGACGTGATGGTGATCGAGGTAGGCACGGAAGTCTCCTGGGCAGAGAGAGCGAAGGGTTCGTTGGAGGTGGGCCAGTGGGCAGAGCGTCCGGCAAATCCGGGGTTTGGTCCGGCCGAGAATCGCTGGTAGAGGCCGCACGGTGGCGGTCAGCCGGGTGCCCCGCCGCAGCAGGACACCCGGGCGGTCAGAAGAAGGGATTCTCTGTCGGCCGGTCGGCCCCGGTGGCGGCTCGGAGCAGTTCGGTTAGGTCTTCGGGCTCTGACAACCTCTGGTCTATCCACCACCCCGGCGCGGGTCACCGTACGAGCGCTCTCCTTGATCTCCGCCCACTCCGCTTCGCTGGTCGTTTGCACTTTCCTGTTGAATCAGCTTGTTGAAGTTGACCAAGAGGGTTTCTACGCGGTTGAGTTGGAGAGTGCTTCTGGGTCCCCCGAGACGTGGAACGTCTCGGGGCACCCAGGTCTTTGTTGGAGGGATGGGGTCCCGATTCCCGCTCATGAGCCAACCGCACTGGGCAGGTGAAAGGGTCTTGGCAGAGCAGCCTCCGCGGAGCTTGAGGATGTTGCCTCGGTGCTCCCCGGTTACCGGGGCAACAGCCAGGCCAGGATGGCCACCACCACCCCCACAACGGCGGCGACCGTAGCCGTGTACATCCAGCCGGAACGTGGCGCAGGAGCGGACGCGGGCATCGGGGGCGTGCTGGTCTGCGGTGGAGTGTGCCGGTTGACCAGCGCCACGATGACGAAGCCCGAGAACATCAGCGCGGCCAGCCCCCCGATCACACCGAGCGTCACGAGCGGGACGGTCTCAGAGGCGGCCTCGGAAGCCGCGACGATCCATGTGTTCATGCCGACCAGCGTCCCGACGCCCAAGTAAGCGATGTATCGGGAGAGTCAATTACTACCCGTGCAACGCTTATCTCATGAGCAGAGGCCACGGGCGCGTACAACGACAGCTTCTTGAGTCCCTTCGCGCCTTGAACAGCAAGCGCCCCGACGCATGGGTTCAGATGCGGGACCTTGCCGGAGGAGACGCTGCCACCCGATCCGACATGGAGAAAACTCGCCGTGCTCTCCTCGCCCTGGAACGAGAAGACCTGGTCCAGATAGGGCACATCGAGTGGCGGAACTCGGAGGTGATCGTCGCCCGGCTCAACGGGCCGGACAAGGAGATGCCCCTGGGCCCGCCGGAGAACCGGCCCCTCGTCGAGATCGAGGGAGGACTCGCCGCCCTCGCCGAGATCTACAACGACGCCCTCCATGAAGCAGGCTCGCTCGCCTACCTGAAGGTCCACTGGCACCCGGAACCAGTCCTCAAGGTCCCCATTCTCTCTCTGGAGGGACACCGCCGAACCGTCGTCGACTACGACCCCAGGACACGCCTGGCCATCAGGGCCGCCCAACTGGAAGACTGGCTCACCGCCCAACGCCGCGAAAGGCAACGGGGAAAGGCCGAAGCCGCCACTGCCCGACAGGCTCTCCACGCCGCAGGCGAGCGGGTGGAGGACGCGTTCCTGACCGCGCTTCTACGGTTCATCGAGGCCCCCCACGACACCGAGGACCGCGAGCGTCGCGGTCACCAGGTGATGACTCTCCTGAGGCTTATCAACCTCAGCAACTCGGCGAACAGCGACACCTCGCCCGATCCTGGCTGACCGGTCGCCTGCACAGACCAAAGGCCCAAACCGCTCCGCTAGCTGGTTCTCCATTCGGCCGGCGGCGCCGACATTCAGTCTGGCTTCGAGCGGGCCCGGCCGGGCCTCCACACTCTCGGCTGATGTGTTCGAGGAGCCGCCTAGGCATGGTCGGCCAATGCCTGGCTTGCTTCGGTGACGAACCGGTCCCGGATCTCGGCGAGCACGGACTCCATGCGCTGCGCAGTCCGTCCGGGAGCGACGGCTTCACGGGTGGCGCGTTCCAGCGCAAACCTGTGTGTAATGTCGAGGAACGAGCACTCCATCAGGGTGCTTCTTGCCTGCTCTGCGAGACGTTCTCGGTCGTCCGAAGCAGATCCGCGAGCGCGGAAGAACGCTGTGAGAGCAGAGTTGGCTGCTTGAGCGGCGGCCACGTGCTCAGAGGATGCTGTGCGGTTTCTCGTCGGCAGCATCAGGGCCCTTCGCGCCTTGTTGAAACCGTCCCGTCCGCTGCGGGTGTAGACGATGTTCTGGGCCGCTTCGTTGATCTCGCGGGCTATCTCCACGATGTTTGCCGGACCTGCCAGCTCCAGCAGCGCGAAGTGCCGCAGCAGTTCATTCATTTGCTGGCGAGTGGGAGGCAGGTGGTCATCGTGCCGCGTGCCGCCGGGCGTACGACGGATCTCGTCAACGGCAAGGAGGTAGGCGGCCCATATCTCCCGGCGGACATCCCACTGCCGGTGCGCGCGGGCCTCGCGGGACTGGGCCTGGATGCCGTCGAGGGCTGCCTGATAGACGGCCTCGGCGTTTCGTCGTCCAGCTTCGGCGGTGGCATCTGCGGTTGCCTGTGCCGCCTTGACCTGTCGCCATCCGATGACCATGGAGGCGGGTATCGCGAGGAGGGCTGCTGTGCCCGCGACGAGGGCGGCGATGTCGCTGGGGCTCACGGGGTGGTCCCTTCGGTGTCAAGTCGGCTGGCGGTGCCGTGCATGGTTCCTTCTCCTGGATCGGTAACGCTAAGCGGTGTCTGAACCTCCAGCCGTTCCTGGTTCTGACCGACATCTCCAGGCACCTCAGGCTGAAAGGTTGCCAGCACTGGCCGACACTCCTTCGTCGTTTTCACATATGCAGCCACCTACCACCCAGGCAGCAGATCTCAACACGCTGACGTGACAGGGAGACCTTCGGTGACCAGTGCGGTGTAGGCGTTGGTCAGGATCGGGTGACGACAGCGCACCCCCAGGGAACGGCCCTCTCGGTCCCCTCCAGGGGAGGCATCCGGTACTGCTCGGACCAGGCTTTGGACGCGGTCTGCTCCTCGGCGCGCTTCGCCTTGAGTCAGGCAGCCTTGTCCTGCTCGTCGCCTTCGTTCGAGGCACGCCAGCAGTCGGTGCACTCCTGCCTGGCGAGCCATTCGGCGAAGCCGGCGCGGCGGCCGGCCGGGCGGTCGGACAAGTCGCGGTCGGCATCGTGACCGCAGGTGTGGTCGATAGGCCAGATCGTCGTCACGGCCATGGAAGGGCCTCCTATTGGATCAGCGATCGCGGGAGTACGCGATGCGCGGGTCAACCGGTCGGACCGCCGCTGTAGTGACGGCGGAGGCGGGGACCGGCGCCCTGCCCGGGATACCGGCACGGGCCGGGCTGGCGGCGAGCGCGGCGGCGCTCAACGGAGACGCGCGAGCGGGACCACGGCCTCGCTCACGGCCGGCGGCCGGAGTGGCAGCAGAGCGGGGCCGGGCCGTCACCTCTTGAGCGAGGCGGGGCTGCACTGCGACTTGGAGCCCCGAACGGTGCAGGGCCACCGTGGCGTCGGCGACTTTCCCCAGCGCCTCGACGCGATCGGTGGTCGCGGGGAGCGTGTAGATTTCCAGGCGCGAGTTGTGCTGCCAGCCGTCCTCCACCAGCGCGAGCCCGCTGAGGCCGGAGACACGGTCGTCGAGGGCTGCGACGATGCCGAGCTGCGGGTGATCGGCGAAGGCGACGTCTGGTTCGCCAAGCGGGCCGCGGTCGCGTGCCTGTGCCGTGTCGGGCACCAGTGCCGGGTCAAGTGCGGCGTCGACATCGACCTGGTAGCCGGCCTTGCACAGCAGCTCGATGGCCCGGCTCGTACGGCCGTGTCCGTCACGGTTCTGGTCGGCCAGCGCGTACAACGTCGGCTGGTCGGGGACGGGATGGAAGTCGAATCCCCTGAGCATCCAGGTGCTGGCCGCGAGGTTCTTCGGGTTCGCGGCGACGATGCCGTGGACGGGGTGGTGGCCGAAGGCCAGGTCGGGCAGCACGTCGTAGTGGCTGGGCATGGCAGATCCATCCGAGGCGGGTGCGGATACAGGTGCGGGCGGCGGACGGATCAGTTCTGGGGGTGCGGTGCACGGAGGACTCCTGAGGCGCGGTGGTCAGAGCCGGGGAGCGGATGAGGGACGAGCCGACGACGGCGCGGCCCGCGCGGAAGACTCCGTCGGCGGACCAGTCGGGAGCACGCGCTGGCCGATCGACGGTGAAGGGGCGAGAGCGACACTCACCCGGGAGGGAGTGGAGCCGGGCGGGAGCACGGTGGCGGCGCGCTCCTTGCCAGATCGTTCCTGCTCCTGGCGAGGCGGTACGCCAAGCTGGTCCAGGCGGGCGTCGACGGCGGCGAGGAGATCCGGCACGCTGCCTCCGTAGCGCGCATGCGGGCCGTCCGGCTCGGAGTCGTAAACCACCTCGTAGACGGCAGGCTCGACGGACCGGTGGCGGATGACCATCCAGCTTTCCGGCGACTCGGGGTGCTCGGAGGACGGCTCCTGCGGGGGCGAGATGATCAGCGAACCTCCGTCAGGAAGCTCGGCGTGGACGATGTAGTCGCTGAGGCCGTACTCGACGGTGCACTCCAGGCCGCGCTGCCCGAGCGCGGAACAGAGGGCGGCCTGAAGGCGACGCGGATCGGACGCGGCGGTCGGGGGCGGGGTTTTGTGGTGCATGGAGTTCTCCGTTGCGAACGCCCCGCCGCACGGCGATAGCCGCCGGGGCGTGGAGCTTGAAGGAGTGCGGGGTCTATGAGGATCCGGTGATCGGGCAGTTTGGCGCTGCCGTGACTGCGTGCTAGGGATCACCGCGAGCGACCGGGAGCCGGCGGATGCGATGCCGGCGGGACCTGGGGCGAAGCAGGTGACACGGCAGGGGTGTTGTGCGTCGAGCGGGTCAGGGCGACGCGAGCCCGCTCGGTCTGCGCCGGCCGTTCGGTGTCCGCTCGGTGAGCTAGGTATTCGCCGACGCTCACCAACGCCGGTCCCTTAGAACTGAGTTCGTGTGAGTAGTGCCAGCCTTCGGTGTTGCGGTGCTCCTCGGCACGCTCCTTGTAGAGGTGGAGCACGCTCGGCTGCGAACCGTCCATAAGGGCCATGACGCCGTCCCATTCGTGTCGCAGCTCCTGCGCCCGGAGCAGGATGGTGTCGATCCCGCGTATCCGACGGAGGTCGTCACTGATCGGCCCCTCGACGTAGTCGGGGCCGTCGGCGGCGGCGCGGACCCCGGCCAGCACCTCGGGTCCGTGGTCGAGGAACACCTCGGCGTGCTTCCACGCTTCGGCGTCCCGCTTGACCTTGCCGTCCCCGTAGACCTTGTCGTCCAGCGGCCAGCCGTCCGCGTCGCAGAGCGAGTCCGAAACCGCGTCCCAGGCGTCGCACGCCTCGTTGATCCCGGCGGCGGCCGAGGCCAGTGCCGGGAGGTGTCGTCGCCACGCCAAAGGGTCGGTGGCCTGCGACAGCTGGTTGTCACCGGAGGAAGGAGTGGAAGAAGCAGACATGATCGATTCCCGTTGCTGTGCTGGTCGTTGGGCTAGGCGGCCATGCGGGCGTCTGTGTCGAACAGCTCCCGCTCGGCCGGGTGGAGGATGTGCTGGGTGATGAACGAGCGGCCTGCGACCTTCCACAGACCTCGGCCCTTGGTCAGGGCGGACACCGCCTGGGTCTCGACGCCGGTCAGGCCGAGCAGAGAGGCAGCGGCGGCGAGCTGGTCGGGCTCCTGTCGGTAGATGATGCGCGTGCTGCAGTCCGCGAGGAGCCCCTCGGCAAGGACTCGGCCGCGTGAACCGGCGTCGCCCGCCGAGAGCAAGTCACTGAGCCGGTGGATCACCATGAGGTTCGCGATGCCCAGCCCTCGGGAGAGCTTCCACTGGCTCTGCATCCGCTCCAGCAACCCGACGTGCCGCATCAGCCGCCACGCCTCGTCGTAGATCACCCAGCGCCGACCACCATCGGGATCACTGAGGGCTGACTCCATCCACGCGCTCGCGCACGTCATCGCGAGCACCAGTGCCGTGTCGTCACCGGAGCCGCCGAGACGGGAGAGATCGATGGACAGCATCGGTGTGGTCGGGTCGAACGACACGGTGCTCGGCGCGTCGAACATGCCGCTCAAGTCGCCGTGCACGAGCCGTCGCAAGGCATGGGCGAGGTCCTGGGCGGCTGAACCTAGGTGCTCCGCCTGGTGGCCGAGGGCCTGGTCGAGGCGTTCGGGGGAGCCGAGTACGTGCGCGATCTCGCCGAGCAGCGGCACCGTGCCCCGGGCGGCGGCGTCGGCGACGACCAGATCCAGGGCCAGGTCGAGGGCCGTGTGCTCCATCGGCAGCAGGTCGCGCTTCAGCACGGTGCGGGCGAGGCTGGCCAGCAGCAGCAGACGGCGCTTGCGAACCTCCGTGAACCAGTCCTCCTCGCTCACGGAGGCGGGACGGGCCGGGGCGTCCAGCGGGTTCAACCGGCCGGGGAGCCCCGGGCCCAGGGCGATGCTGTAGCCGCCGAGGGCCTGCGAGACGCCGGTCCACTCCCCCTTGGGATCGCAGGGGATGTAGATCCGGTAGCCGTGGGCGATCGACCGGGTGGCGATCGACTTCGCCAGCGCCGACTTGCCCATGCCGATGATCCCGGCCAGGACCGCGTTGGGGTTGGTGAAGCCCTCCACCCTGCCGCTGTTGTAGAGCGAGAACGGGTCGAAGCAGAAGGCCGCCTCCGCGTGCACATCGCGGCCGATGAACACCCCTTCGGCGCCCAGGCCGCCCTCGGCCACGAACGGGTACGCGCCGCTGGCTGTGGCGGTGGTCATCCGGTGGGCGGGCAGGGCGAGCTTGCCGCCGCGGGCGGAGGTCGGACCGGGGCGACCGGCGGGCGGGTAGGTGGGCCGCAGATCCGGGTCGAGGGTTTGCTCGGCGCGGTGCTTGGGCGGGTTTCCGGCGAGGCGTGCCTGGCGGCGGGCTTCGGTGAAACCGGCTCGGGCGGCTCGCTGTTCGGCGCGTGTCGTCTTACGGGGCACGAACAGGGGGGAGGCGCTGGCGCGGGTACGGGGCATGAGCGTTTCTCCAGGTGAGGGGTGGGTCAGCGGCGGACGAGGCCGGTGAACGGTGCGTGCAGGTCGGCCGGGGTGGTGCGTCGCCGGACGAGATGAGCGGTGCGCTGGTGGCGCTGGCAGATGGTCAGTTCCGGTGCTCCCTCCGGAAGGCCGGCCTGGCACGCTTCCGGTGCGGGGATCTCGCCGGAGTCCGGCCGGGGCGCCGCGTGGTAGGCGGCGTGGAGGTGCTCGGCGGCCTGCCAGATGCGGGTGCGGGCGGTACGGAGCTGGTCGCCCTCGATCGCGACGAGTTGCCCGGTGCGACCGGTGTGGGCGTCGAGCAGCCCGTACAGCGAAACGAGGTGGGCGTGCAGGGCGTCCAGCTCGGCCCGGGTGGTGACCAGCGGGCCGCCCGGGATGTTGAGCGCCCGGTGGAAGTCGAGCGCGGCGGTGGCGAAGGGCACGAAGTCCTGCGCGGTCGGGCTGGCGGTGCGGGACATGAGGGTGCTCTTTCGAAGGGAAGGGTCAGGCAGCGAGCGCGAGCGGCAGGGCGGCGGCGGTGAACGCCTCGGCCTGCTGCCAGGTCAGCGGCCGGAGATCGAGCTGGGCGCCGACAGCGGCGGTCTCCACGACGGCGCAGGCGGTGCGCAGCTCGTCCTCGGTGTCGGCCGAGACGGTCAGCAGACCGGTCAGGGCGACGTCGGCGTGCCCGGCGATGAGCTGGCGTTCGCGGGACTTGATGTCCTGGTACTCGATCGAGTCCGCCTCGGAGTCGACCTGGCCGCGCCGGGCCCGTTCGGCGGCGTCGGCGATCACGCTGGACTTTTTGCGCTGCACGTCGCGCAGGGCGGCGTCGAGGTTCTTCGGCTCGTAGGAGAGCGACAGCGTGCGCCGCACCCCGCCGGTGAACAGGAGCTGGTGCAGGAAGCCGGCGCTGGTCTCGGTGCGCGGCCAGTTCTCCACCCAGTAGGTGGCGTGCACGGCGGAGTCGGTGGCGATGTGGTCCGCCTTTTCGACGACCACGACGGGTCCGGCGGCGGCGGGCTCGGCCTCGGGGCGACCGGCCGTGGACCAGCGGTCGAGTGTCGCCAGCGCCTTCGGGTCGTAGGAGGTGCGCACCACGGCGGCGATCTCGCGGGCGGTGAGCCAGCCCGTCGGGGTGAGACCGGCGGTCCGCGCCGCCTGGTCGAACGTGGAGGTGAGCTGGGCGAGGACGCTGAAGGCACCGGTGAGACCGCCGCCGGCCTGGTTGATCAGCCGACGGGCCGCCTTGGTGTCCAGGGACATCGCGACGTACGCCTCGTGCGGGGCGGCTGCGGGACCGGCGCTCTGGATCAGCTCGTTGTAGATCGCGCCGGCCATCGGGGTGTCGGGGCGGCCGTGCTCTTCCCAGTAGCGGCGCAGCGCGTCGCCGGAGTCGGGGATGGTGCGCTCGATCACCTGGATGCGGGCGATCTGCCCGGTACGGGCGAGAGCTGCCAGCGCGCGTCCCCAGCCGCCGACGTTGGCCTGCTGGGTGCCGGGGTCGAGCAGGGCGTAGGCGCGGGAGGAGACCTTGACCACCGCGGTCAGCGTCCCGGTGTGCGGGTTGTGGACGGCGCCGTACTTGCCGTCGGGAGCAGTGGTCACGCGCAGGCTGGCAGCGGTGCCGGGAAGGTGGAGCAGTCCCTCGCGGGTCGGCCGGCGGGAGGGCCGGGTGAGCCAGACGAGCTGGCCTCGCATCCGGCGCAGCGCGTACCGGACGACGATCGGGGCCCAGTCCGCCAGAGCACGGCCTCGGTGGCGGACGAAGACGAGCAGGGCGATCACGGCCCACAGCGGGATGAGCTGGAGGGCGCCGACCACACCGCGGGCGAGGATCACGGCGAGAAGGAGAAGGCCGGTGAGCCCGGCGACGACCAACTGCGGGACGGACAGGCCGAGCAGGACGCCGCGCCTGCTGCGGTGCGGGAACTTCACGGTGGGCGTGGAGGACTGGTGCTTGCCGGACATGGTGGTTCCAGACGGTGGGAGCGGGCGGAGGACGGGGCGCGCGGCGCTCTTCTGGACGTCATGGCGAAACCTTCCTGCTGGTGGGAGGCGGGGGCGGGCCGTGGAGTGCGGCCCGCCCCCGGGGATGTGGGTCAGGAACCCGACGGCGGCTGGGTGGGATACACCCAGTTCGTCGGCGTCGCGGAGCCGGTGGCCGACGGACCGGACCCGGACGCCGGAGTGCCCGAGGCCGAAGGTCCGGGGTCGGCCGGCGGCATGGAGGTCATGTCGCCGCCCGGAGCCGATGCGGCTGCGAGGTGACCGGAGCCGCCCGCAACGCCTTGGGCAGCCGATTCGGACCCTTCCGGTTCGTCCTCACCAGGACGTGTGATCAGCGGCGGGATCCCGGGGCGCTGGATCAGAGCCCGGCCCTTGTCGCCGCTCGCGTCCGGGTCTTCGCCGTACCGGAAGCGGGACTGCTGCTTGGGCGGCCCGGCGTCGATGCCCTCCTTGCTGAGGTTGCCGCCGGAGGGGTTGATGCCGGAGGCGACGCCATCGGTCCCCGCGCCGGGGACCTGGTTCGGACCCTGCGGAGCGGGGGCGCCGGTACCGGCCCGCAGCGCGAGGCTGCCTGCAGTCTTCGCGGCTCCTGCGGCGACCGCCATGCCGGCGACACCGGTGCGGTGCATGTCGTCGTGGCCGCCGCCGTCGCTGGCCCAGTGGACGAACTTGTACGTCGCGTAGGGGCAGAGCAACACCAGGACCATCACGACGATGCCGGCCATCGCGTCGGACAGGGCCGCCATTCCGTCGCTGGCGTCGGTCTTGCCCATGGCGGAGACGCCGATCAGGAAGACCACGGTCATCAACAGCTTGGAGACGATCAGGGTGCCGGTGGCCTCGATCCAGCCGCGCCGCCACCGTTTGGCGACTTCCCAGCCGCCGCCCGCCCCGGCGAACACCGCGAGCGCGACCATGATCAGGACGCCGACCTTGCGGGCCACCATCACGCCCCAGTAGAGGAAGGCACCGATCGCGCACCCGAAGGCCACCAGCGCGGGCACACCCCAGCCGAGGCCGTACATGGCCCCCATCTGATCAACCTTGATCACACGACGGATCGCGTCGTCGATCGAGGTGTTGGCGGCTTTGAAGAGGCCGTCGGACAGTGCGTCCACCACGGTGATGGCGACGGTCGTGAAGGCGATGGCGGAGAAGCTGAAGAGGACTCCGGTCATAGTGCCGAACGCCGCCTTGGCGAGGGCACGTTCGTCTCGGCGCCAGGCCGCGGTCATGAGCTGGATGCAGAAGATGCCGACGGTCAGGGCGAGGCCGATGGGCAGCAGCAGCTCGTAGTTGTCGCGGAACCACCCGGCGTTGAGGTCGATGGCCGTCGTCTTGTTGACGGCCTTGGCGGCAAGGTCGGCCGCGCTGGACGCCAGCTCGCCCGCCGACTTCGCGATCCACGCGCCGAGACCGTCGGTGACGGTGCCGGCGGGGTTGGTGGCGAAGTCGACAGCGCCGCACACCTTGTCCATCAGCGGGAAGTCGCAGACTCCCATGGGTCGTACCTCCGTTCTGGGGCGAGGGTCAGGGCGCGACGGACGGCATGACGCCGACCAGTGCGCAGGGGTGGTTGGGCCGGCACTGGACCGCGAGGGTGGTGGAGCGGCTCTCCGCGCCGCCGGCGGCCGAGCCCTTCCAGCGAATCGACTGCTTGCCGGAGACCGTGACGGCGTAGACGTACGCCTGGGTGATCGCCCCGGGGTCGTCCTGGAGGGCCTGAGTGAAGGCGTGCGGGAAGTGCCCCTCGTTGATCTTGGCAGTGGCGACCTGCTTGTTGGCCGCCATCTCCTTCCACAGCACGGCCGAGGGGACCGCCTGGTCGACGGAGGCCGGGTCGGCGTACTTCGACTCCGTGGTCAGCCAGCCGCGCAGCGCCTTGCGCAGCTCGGGCTGCGAGTACGCACGGGTGTCGTACGACCACAGCGCTGCGGCGGCGGCCTTCCCGTACGTGATCGGGTCGTGGGTTTTCGGCGGAACGGGCAGAGCGCGGGGCCTGGTGTGCGGCCCGGACGGCGCCGCGGTCGACGAGGATGCCGTGGGCGAACTCGGCGGTGGGGAAGCGGTATCGGAGGGGCTTCGGCCCTCGCGGGTGAGGTAGGCGGCCAGGCCGGCGAGGGCGACGAGCACCGCCAGGACAGCAGTGCCGAGCAGCGCCCGGCGGCGCACGCGAGATGCGCCGCCGGGGTGGGTGGAGTGCTGAGCCATCAGTGGACCTGCGTCCCGAGCGTCGAGAAGAACGCCACTACACCGTTGGCCGCACCGAGAAGAAGGGCCGCGCCCGCGCTGACCAGCACGCCCTTCTTCCCGTTCGCCTCGGCCTGGTGACCACCGGAGTGGTGCCCCCAGGCCCACACGCCTGCACTGACGGCGAGGGCTCCGACCACGGCGATGAGTCCGAACAAGTTGATCGAGCCCATCACCTGCTTGAGGACGTTGAGGCCAGGGAGCCCGCCCTCGTTGGGCTTGATTCCGGGGTCGTAGGCGAGCTGTATGACCTGTTCAGCGAGATACATGGGAACTCCAGTACGAATGAGCGCGCGCCAAAGCCCGGTGGGGCGAACCAGCGGTGCGAGGGGAGGTGAGGAGGGGGAGGAGCGCCGGTCAGACGACTCGGCGGGCCGCGAGAATCCGCGATTTCCAGGACGCGACGGTGGTGATCCGTACGACGTCACCGGTGCGCGGGGCGTGGACGATCAGGCCCTGCCCGATCGCCATCCCGACGTGTTCCGGTACGGCGGCTGTCCCCTCGGTGAAGAGGAGGTCGCCCGGCTTGAGGGCATCGACCGAGACGGCCTTGCCGTTCTTGACCTGCGTGTACGTGGTCCGCGTCAGGCTGACCCCGGCGGCCTTGTACGCGCCCTGCATCAGGGAGGAGCAGTCGCAGCGGCCCATCGGGTTTTTGCCGTGGGAGTCGGTGCACGTTCCGCCCCACTGATACGGGGTGCCGAGCTGGCCGAGCGCCCACCGGATCGCCGTCTGTACCTTCGGCGGCGCGGAGGCGGGAATCTTGTACTCCTTCGGCAGTGCACCCGCTGGGATGGTGCCGAAGTCCGTCCCGTCACCGTCCGCCGCACAACCCCCCGCAGAATCGGGAGAGGGGCTGCCGGTGTCGGCAGAGCCGGACGGCGACGGGCTCGGCGATGCGCCGCCGGCCTTCTGCAGCAGGGGCTCGATGGCCTTCTGCAGGGCGGTGGCCAGCGACTCCCATTTGGCGTACGCCTCCGGGAAGCCTGACTTCTGTACCGCCTGGGCGGCCTGGGTGACAGAGAGGGACTGCCAGCCGGAGACCTTCTTGAGCCCCTCGTAGAACTTCGTCGAGGCGTGCACCGGGTCGAGGATCTGGCTGGCCGTACCCCAGCCCATCGACGGCCGCTGCTGGAAGAGACCCAGCGAATCGCGGTCGCCGTAGGTCAGGTTCCGCAGGCCGCTCTCCTGCAGCGCGGTCGCCAGGGCGACGACCTGCCCTCGGGCGGGGATGTTCATCGCGACGCCCGTGGCCTGGATCGTCTTGGCGTTGGGCACCTGGTCGGCAGGCGCGTCCAGCCCCGGCACGGAGACCGAGCCCTTGTCGCCGCCGTCCAGGATGGCCTTCACCTGCTTGGCGACGGCGGAGGCGTCCACACCCTGTGCACCGTCGGTCGAGCACGAAGCCGAGGCGGTCCCGGCCCCGATGCCAAGGATCGGCAGTGCCAGCAGGAGCGGTCCGGTGGCGCACAGACCGACGAGGGCTCCCGTCGTCTTCTTCACGGCCGCCGCCGTTCAGCGCGACGGCGGCGCGGACCGGTCGAGGGAGGTGGGTCGGGGCGCGGGTGTGTCAGGGCATGCTGCATCGCAGCGGCTCCTCGGTGTTCGAAGGAGACGCGGTGCCGACTTCTCGTGCAAAGCCGTCGGCACCGCGCCGATGTGCATCCGCCTCTCGGCGGGCCCAGGTCAGAGGAGTTGGTAGCTCCAGGACGCCGGTTTCAGGTCACGCGCGGCAGCCAGCCGCGCTCGTAATCTCAGGCAGTGCACAGGGGCCTCCTCACGGCGCTCGCGGGCAGATGGGCAACACGCCTCCGACACCGCCCGATAAGACGAGACAGCACGGATAAGCACAGCTCAACGGGGGTGGAGCAGCGCCCCTTCCCGGTGGCACGGCGAGACAGTAGACCGGGATTCCGGCCGCGCCAAACGACTGCCATCCAGGGGCCCGAAGCAGGGAGCCACCTCGTTAGGCGCGGCCGGAATTCGCCGTTAACCTCCGCTGCAACCTCGCACCGGATGCACGCCGTTGAGCGCTGCCCGGAGCAGGTCCAGACTCCGCCGCGCCCGAAAAGAGGCCCCCACGCATGAGCTACACGCTGCACCGAGGCGACGCCCTGACCGTCCTGAAGTCCCTCCCGGACGAGAGCGTCCAGGCGGTGATCACCGATCCGCCGTACAACTCCGGGGGCCGCACCAGCTCCGACCGGACCGGCCGTACCGCACGTGCCAAGTACGTCACGAGCAACTCGGCGCACGACCTCGCCAACTTCCCGGGTGAGAACCGTGACCAGCGCTCCTACCGCTCCTGGCTCACCGAACTGCTCACCGAGGCGTACCGGGCCTCGACCGAGCACGCGGTCGCGATGGTCTTCACCGACTGGCGGCAGGAGCCGACCACCTCCGACGCCCTGCAGATGGCGGGATGGACCTGGAGCGGCACGATTCCGTGGATCAAGCCGTCCAGCCGGCCCCGCAAGGGCGGGCCGAAGCAGGACTCGGAGTTCATCATCTGGGGCGTCAAGGGCTCCCTCGACAACACCCGCGATCTCTACCTGCCGGGGCACTACATCGCCTCCCAGCCCCGCAAGGGCCGGGTTCACATCACCCAGAAGCCGGTCGAGGTCATGCAGCAGCTCGTCCAGGTCTGCCCCGAGGGCGGCACCGTCCTTGACCCGTTCACCGGCAGCGGCTCCACCGGGGTCGCGGCCCTGCGCGAGGGACGCCGCTTCGTGGGCGTCGAGCTGTCCGCGCACTACGCCGACGTCGCGGACGAGCGGCTGCGGGCCGAACTGACGAAGGACGACTTCGAGCTGGCCGGACCGGAGGCATGACCGTGAGAGCGAAGAGAGGCCAGGGCCGGCGGCCCACAGACGACAGAGGGACGGCTGGAGCATCGACCAACCGATGCACCAGCCGCCCCTCCTGTTACGTCAGGCCGCCTCGAACGCCCGCCGGATCAGCGGCGCCGCCTTCTCCAAGTCGGCTGCCGAGACGACGCGGACCTCCAGGTCGCCGGTCCCGAGGTGTCCGATACCGCGCATGTCCCGGGTGAAGCCCTCCTCCAACTCGACCGTGTCCGGGTCGAGTCTGAGGTACACCAGGATCGCCTCGTGCTTCGGACGGAAGATCACCGACGCCACGTTCACCAACCGCCGGTAGGCGATGTAGTGCCGCAGGGACGCGACCTCCACCTCGCCCCATGCCGTGAGCGCCTCGTCCAGTTCTGCGTACAGGTCCCGCAGGCACTCCGGCACCGCTCCTCCACCCGAAGGCGGAGAGACCGTCGAAGCCGTCGGCACGCTGTCTGCCACGGGTGCCCGCTCCCGGCCCCGGCGAGACGAGGCAGCGCTCGGGAAGCCGGTCGCGGAGTCCACGAGCAGCAGCCCCAGCAGGCCACCGTCGAAGATCCGGTAGCGCACCAGGTCGATCCGTTCGGGCAACCGCTGCACCGCCACCCGGTCGTGGTGCGAGAAGCCCGCCGCGATGCAGATCATCCGCGGACGACGCCAGTCGACGGACTCGGCCACCTCCGCCCCCAGCACCTTCCGCACGAGCGCCTCGAACTCGTGGTGCGCCGAGTCCAGCCAGGACAGGTAGGAGACCGCCTGGGACATCACCCCGCTGTCCGAGCCCTTCTTGAACTCGATCACCACCGGGCTGCCGTTCTCATCGAGCCCCAGGGTGTCGATCCGCCCCCGGTGCCAAGGCCCGGTCGGATACTCCGAGGCCAGGAAACGGATGCCCAGCATCTGCTCCAGGCCAGCCTCGACCCGCCGCTGCAGCTCTACCTCCAGCGCAACCGTCGAGCCGGCCAGCTCGACGTCCCGTCCGTTCGCGTCCTGCCGGAACATCATCAGCTCGGCCACCAGCGCCCCCTCCCGCGATCACTACAGGAGAAGCAATCGAAACAGGCCCGCGGGTATTCCGGCCTCGGCTGAGACCGCGGCGGCCATCGGCTGTGGCCGCATTGCTGGCACGGCTCGCGAGCCTGCTGTTATGGCGTGAGCGGCACGCCATCGTCCGGGCGGACGAAGACCGCCATATGCCGGGCTCTTGTGATGGCAACCCGCAGGAGGCGCCGGTTGCCACGGACGCGCTCCTCGTCCCAGTCGTTGTCAAGGAGACGGCTGTTGAAAGCTCCTTCGACGATGACAACCCCGTCGAACTCTTTCCCCTTGGAACGGTGCATGCTCATCAGGCTCACAGCTTTGGTCTGCTGCTCCGCGACGGAAAGTGAATCGCTGGCCAGAACGCGGCGCACAGCTGCAGCGGCATCGGTGTAGGCATTGGTGCCGTTCCACGCCTCCGTCAACGCCAGCGCCAGCGCATCGGTGGCCTGGAACAGGCGCAGCAAACGCACCTGCTTGAACAGTTCATCGAGTTCAGCCGAGCCGCGCACAACTCCCCGGGCAATCTGCCAGTCCGCCACGGGTTGGCCTGTGAGAGTAAGGCCCTCCTCCCAGGCACTGATGAGGATTTTCGGTGACTTGGACTTGATCTTGGTGTCGGCGTTGAACGCGGTGATGGCGTTCTCGATGACCCGGATCTTGTCGCGCGCACCGGTCGTTCCGCCGGCGAGCTTGCGGCGGTAGAAGTTGGCCATCGCCCGCAGCGTTTTCGGCAGGGCCTCCTCGCGGGCCAGGCTGGGCCATTCCAGCAGCGACGCAACGACGAAGCCAGCTGCAGCGGCCAGCTCCGGATCCCAATGCAGGTCATGCTCTACTGGCGGCAAAATCGTGCCTTGTACGGTTACGCTCTGCGTAGATATCGTCTCGGAGACGCGACCGACGAGGGCGTTGGTCGTGGCCAAGACCGCCAGGGTGGGCACGCGCTTCAGCTCGGCCTCCAGGTACTGGCGTAGGGCGACGATCGCGAAAAGGGTGCGCACCTCGACAGAGTCGGCTCCCCAAGTGCGGGTTGCGTAGATGACGTTCCTGACGCTGTCCGGCAGCGGATGGACGGTGTTGCGCAACACGGCATTGGCGTAGCTGAGCAGGCCCCCTTCGGGGCTGCGGTAGTTGTCTTGGGACAGGTCGAAGGTGGCGGGGGCGAGGTGGGCGACCGCATGCGCGATCCGCTCCTCGTCGACGCCGGGGATGTGCCCGAATATGCGCTGGTCGGGATCGGCCAGGCAGATCACCGTGGATTCTGCAGCGAGCGCTTTGACGGCGCGCCACTGATCGGTATTGGTGTCCTGGAACTCGTCCACGATGACGAGCGGGTAGATGCTGCTGTAGAGGGCACGTAGGGCGGAGCTTGATTCCAAGAGCGTCGCAGCAGTCTCGGCCAGCAGGTCGAAGACGTAACGGCCCTCTACGGTGGCCATCCGTTGGCATTCCTTGAGCCAGTCCTCCTTGCTCCCGCCGAAGTCGGCGCGCAACTGGTGCTCATGGTCAGGGGCGATGAACGACGCGGGCTTCCCGGTCAGGAGCCGACTGTGGCTGCGGACGATGTCCATGAAGAAGGAGTGGAATGTCCGCACCTGCAGTTTGCTGCGTGAGGCACGGTTGAGCAGCCCGCCCATTCGGTCGGTGATCTGTCGTACGGCAGCGCGGGAGAAGCTCAAGAAGAGCACCTGCTGTTCGTCTTCCAGACTCTCCAGAGCCTGGCGGGCCTTGAGCAGGGCGATGGTGGTCTTGCCGCAACCGGGACCGCCCTCGATCAGGACGTGCCCAGCGCTGTCCAGGATCGCTTGTCGGGGCCCGTCAATATCCATCGGGCTCATCTCCGACCCCAGCGGCGTCGGTGGAAGCTCCGGCGCCCGGGGCGTCCGTCGGAGGGCGCAGGTCGCGGTCGACTTGGAGCAGGAACTCCGCGAAAGAATCGGGAAGTTCGGCCCTGCTCGTGCACGTGGCGATAAGCAGGGCTCCGTAGCCGTCGCCCTTGCGGCCTTTGAGGACATCCCAGGCCAGCTTGCGCACAGCCTGCTCGTCCATGCCATCGCGCAGGCTGCCGCACTTGGTCGGGTAGTCAGGTCGCTGGGCGACGGAGACCAGGAAGCGGCGCAGGACAGCGGGTGCAATTTCCTGGGTGAGCAGGTCCTCGACGCCGCCGTAGGGGATGACCTTGTAACGAGTGAAGTCCGCCGTCTTGGCCGCTACGTCGTCCGTAAACGCCCGCACCGGGTCGTCGTGGATGCCGTATACGGGCTTGCCCAGGACCTTGAAAACCGGGGCGTACTTCGGCACAGAACTGTCACCCTCGGCGTCGAAGAAGGTCACACCGGCGAGGTCGGGATGCACGTAGTCCACGGACGGGTCCTGCTCCAGTACGTCAGCGACTGCCGGCATCACGTCAGCCTCTGTCGCCCCCTCCACGACCACCACGGCGCGGGCCAGGACCGCCTCAGCGAACTGCCGCTGGCGTGCCCGGTACTGCTTGGCCTTGAAGTCGTCTGGCAGGACGACCGTGGAACTGGTCAACGCGCCCGCTGTGTCACGGTCGAGAACCACGATGTGGTCGGGCTCGAACCTTTCGATGACGTAGGGCGAGTGCGAGGTGACGATCGTCTGGCCCATGTGCCGTACGGCGAAGTCGACTAGCCGACGCTGTGCGTGCGGAGGGAGAGCGATCTCCGGCTCCTCCATCGCAAAGATCACCGAGTGGTCGCCCTTGAGTTCGGCGATATACATCAGCAGGGCAAACACGAGAAGGTTCAGCGAGCCCGTACTCAACCGGTTAAAGGGCACCGGATGCTCACCCGGCTGAGTGGCGATAAACAGGCGCAGAACCTCCCGGAGGTGCTCTCGTGTGAGCTCGGACACCCTCACGTCCACCGGATCGGAGTCGCCCGCCAGGCTGAGGAAGCGCTCCACTCGCCGGCGTACTTCGCTGCGGATCTTGGCGAAGCCAGAGTCGTCGCTGGCGAGGGCGACCGCTGCTACATCGGCCAGGGCCTTCTCCCACAGGGGCCCCGCCTGCTCCGCCTCCAGCCTCACGATGGTGTCCAGCAGTGAGCCCCGCTGGAAGGTCAGAGCACGGCTGCCGGTCCGGTTGGGTCGCAGATACAAGAACCCGCAGTGGCGCTTGTCCTCCCGCTTGAACGGCGTCAGCCTCGACCCAAGCTCGGACGTCTCCTCGGTGAAGTCGTCGCTGACTGACTCGGGATGTGCGAAGAACGTGGCACCGAAGAAGTCGTCTTCCTGAGGGTCGAAGCGGCCAATGAAGACGACGGGCAGGCACCACTCCCCAGCATCAGGATCGGCCGCCCCACCCTCGGCCAGGTCAGCGAACTCACGGTGCTCCTCGGACCAGCGCCGAATGTGACTGGCGAAGCGCCGTTCGGCGGCCGGCGACAAGTCCGTCAAGACGGCCTCCACCCGGATCTCCGGTAGATCGCCGTCCGTCTCCTGGTAGCGCGATCCGTAGAAGTCGTGCTCGTCGACCACCGGACGGCGGAACATCCGCTCGGGCCCCAAGACGAGTTCAAGCGCTTCGCAGACTGTTGACTTGCCGACGCTATTCGACCCGACCAGCAGCGAGTGACCTGTCAGATAGACCGTGCCCGCGCGCACTCCACGGAAGTTCTGCAAGGTCAACCGTCGTACCTTCACCGTGCCGCCCCTCGTCGCCGCACCTCAGCCCGCAGCCACTGAGCGAATGCTCGAACGCCACGCAGACAGTGACCGCTCGTGAAAGGAGCAGGGACGTGCCAGCCAGACGAACGGCCGTAGGATCAGATTGTAATACTGTGACCCGTGACACCTGTGTCGCTCCACGCGATGCCCTTCAGATCGAAGGCCGAAGGTCCAGTGGGGTGCCCGGGGGTCTGCGACGCTCTGTCTCGTCGATCGGTAGCTAGTCTCAGCGTGTGATGTGCTGCTCGGTCGGCCCGACCCGACCGGCGGTCCGGCGAATGGGAAGTTGTGAAACTCCCACAACTACTTCTCGTGGGCTAGTTGAATCGTAGGCAACCACTCGGGCAAGTCGGTGGCAGGCTGCCGAGCGCCTCGGTGGCAGGTCCGCCGGTGGACAGCCGGTGGGCAGACGCCTTTGGACGAGTCAGTACGAGGCCGCACGGGGAAGACTGGCGCACATGGTCTGATCTGGGAAAACGTCATCAGGGAGCATGGCGCGGCACCACTCGGCACGATCACTCTCGGTCTCGTAATGCGTAGGTCTCGGGTTCGAATCCCGAAGGCGGCTCAGAAGAACCCCAGGTCAGGCTCCTGACCTGGGGTTTTTGTATTCGTGAGTCTTGAAAGCCGGGCTAATCGCACACCTGTGACCTACGCATTGCATGCCTAGGTCACAGGTGGAGCTGCCCTGGCCCTACGCGTGTGGCGATCCTCTGACCTGGCCTTTTCGTGCCTGGGAATAGTGAGTCGGGGGCGTGCAGTGGGGCGCGGTGGACAATCGGTGGACAGGCGTGCCTGATGCCCCGTCAGGGGATTCTGCTGTCGTCCTGGTGAAGGTGGTGTGAGACCTTCTCCGATGTTGGACGATCGGCAGAATCGAGACTGTTGAGTCCTCACAAACCTGTAGGGATCCGCTTCGGAGGCAGTGAGACAGGGTCGCTGGTTTGACAGCCCCTCACGAACCGGCGTGATCAGGATGCCGAGCGGTGTGGCGTTCCTCAGCGTCGTGTATCGGCTGGGGGCACGGTGAAGGTGGCGGGGCCTGGCGTCGGCTTCGCGGCGTTGATCTGTGTGTAGGTGTCGATCCATGGGGCTCGGTCGCCGTCGGTGGCGGTGTCTTCGGCCGGGTGGTCCAGGGGCAGATGGAGGCGGGCGTTGCTGATCTGGATCTTTTGCTTGGAGGGGGTGTCGAGCCAGTCGCCGGTTCGTACCGAGCCGATTTCCACGGCGAGGCGGTGGCCGGCTCGCAGGGTCCAGTCGGTCGACTTCAGGCTGATGTTCAGGTGGTCCTGGTCCAGGCGGGAGACTCGCTCGTCGAATGCGACGGCGTTTCCGTCGGGGCCTACGTCGTGCAGCTTGACCATGACGTTGCCTTCACCCCTGGCCGTCAGGGTGATCCTGGGTGTGCCGGTGACTCGGGTGGCTGCCTTGAGAGGTTCGGACCAGATGAAGAAGCTTCCGGCATTACGACCGGTTTCCTCTTCCGGTGGTGTGGGCTGTGAGCCTGCTCCGCTGTCCAGGTACGAGCCGTTGCCGAGTCGGAGGTTCGCGGAGCGGTTCGCTGTGGGCCAGGACTTCTCGGCGCGCCAGTTGCCGAGGTTGTCCTGGACGGCGTAGTTCGGGTATGTGACCTTGGGATCTATGTCCTTGAGGTGTTCGTCGAAGAAGGACATTGTCTCCTTGAACCAGGTCGCGCGGCCCATCGCGAACTTCCCTTCCTGCGTGCGGTCGTTGCCGCGTACGTGGTCCCAGGGGCCGATCCAGGCGCGCTGCGGGCCGCGGTGGTTGTGGAGGAACTCCTCCATTCCCACGGGGAGGGTGTTGGTTTCGGTGGTGCCCTGGGTGAACAGGAGCGGGGTGTCGGTGTCCTTCGCCTTCGTGGCTGGGCTGCGGTCTTTCCAGTACGGGTCTTCCGGGTCGCCGATGGTGGGGCCGAAGGAGTTGAGTGCCAGGCACTCGGGGTGCTTCGTCTCGTACGCGGCGTTGGTCCGGTATCGCTTGTCCTCGTCCGGCAACTGGGCCAGGCTGGCGATGCGGTTGTAGCTGGTGGGTAGTTGCACGCTGTTCGGGCGGGGTACACCGTTGGAGTGCAGGTGCTCATACAGGTCCCAGATGGGCTCCTGGGCGACGACTGCTTTCAGCGCGTCGTTCTTCGCGTTGTTGCCGAGGAGGCCGGTGTAGGCGTCGAAGGACTTGCCGTACATTCCCACCGCTCCGGTGGACCAGGGCTGTTTCGAGCTCCAGTCGATCGCGGCCTTGACGTCGGCCTGGTCCCCGGGGCCGCCGAGGTCGAGGCATCCAGTGGAGCCGCCGAAGCCGCGGGTGTCCACCATGACAAAGGCGTACCCCTTGTCGAGCAGGGCGGTGCCTTCCAGCAGGTCCTGGAAGCGCCCCGAGGGGCCGGCGTGCTCTTCCTTCACCTCCATCTGCCCGGAGTGGCCGAAGTACGCGCCGGCCGACATGACGACGGGCACCTTCGTGCCCTCGGGAAGGTTTTCGGGAAGCAGCACATCAGCATGCAGCTCGGTCCCGGAGCCGTCCGAGGAGGGGAAGTAGTGCTGGGTCCAGCGCGCCCCCTCCGGCACCCGTTCATTCTCCTCATGGGTCACCGAACGGGTGGCCGTGGCAACAACTGTTTTCTCTGCTCGGTTGCCGTCGGTCACCCGGCCCGGCGTGGCGACGGCTGCCCCCGTGAGGGCGCCGGTCACGGCGCAGGCCGTGATCAGTGCTGCGGCGGTTGCGGCTGATCGTTTCCTCATGAAGTACTCCTGGCTTCTGGTGCGGGCAGACGCGGAAGGGCGGCACTCACACGCGTAGGTCACCCCTGCAAGGAATCGGCCGACCACCATCCTGTCACTTAGTGACAATGTCACTAAGTGACGAGTGTGGCAAGTGGGTCCCGCCATCCTGGCTCGCCGCGTGGCCGCGTGGCCACGCGGCGAGGGGCTCGGTCGACTTCGGGTCCGCGGCAGTGTGCTGTGAAGTCGTTCGGGCGCACTTCCCGGGGTGCGGTCGTCGCACCTGACCGGTTTCGCGGCGAGATCCACCTGTCGGTCCACTCGGGCTGCGAATCGGGGCCGGGCAATGCTGGAGCTGTGCCGCGAGAGACTGGCGAAAAACGTCACTTAGTGCCAATGTGGCGCAAGGTGAAAATTATGGGAACGGGTGGTGAAGAGATGGCCGAGGAAGAGGCCACGGCCAGGCGCGGCCGCGGTGGGATGAGCGAGCAGCGTCGTCGTCGTGTACGTCTGGAGATCTCGCGGGAGGCTGCACGTCTGTTCTGGGCGCAGGGCGTCGACGGGACGAGCGGTGACCAGATCGCTGAGGCGGTGGGCTTGTCGACCCGCACCATCTGGCGCCATTTTCGCAGCAAGGAGAGCTGTGCAGAGCCGATCATCGCGCAGAGCGTGGAGTGGGAACTGGCCACTCTGCGCAGTTGGCCGCTGCACCGCTCGCTGGAGGAGCACTTTGCCACGGAGGCGAAGCGGCTGGTCAGCGAGATCGACACGCAGGAGCAGGCCGATGCCGGGCTGGGCGTGAAGATGATGCGACTGGGTGATACCGAGCCGGCCCTGCGTACGGCCTGGCTGATGGCATGCGATCAAGTCGAACACGAACTGGCCGCAGTCATCGCGACCCGGCTCGGACGTGAGCACGACGACCTGCAGGTACGTCTGCACGCCGCGGCTGCTTCTGCCGCCCTACGAGTCCTCAACGAGTACGTGGGAGCAGGCCTTCTGGACGGCACTGATCCCCGGAAGCTCGGTGACGAGAATTTCGCCTTCATCGCCGATGCCGTCCGCACGGCCACCGGTGGCGCCGTGGGTGACCCGGTCCACGTCGCCGAGGTACCCGCCGAGTCGGCGCCCGAAGGTGTCGCCGTGCAGCGTACTGAGGGCGGGGTGGAGGTCTGCGAACTCACCCAGAAGGAGCTGTAGAGCGTGGACGGCGTCGAGCCCCCCTCGCCGAGGGCGCCGGGCCGGAGGGAGGGGAGTTGGGCAAGGAGTCGTCCGTGTGGTCCGTCGATCTCGAGGGGGGGCGAGGTGTACCGGACCCACGTCAGCAGCCTCCGACGCACCCCGCCCCTCCTGGCTGGCCGATCCTTGCAACTGCCCACCCACAGGTGTGGAGGGCTGAGGGCGAACGGGGGGCATGAGCCGTGTGCTCCTGGGTGGCGAGCGGACGCGGCCCGGCCTCTTGGTGATGCCACGTCAGCCTCGAACGGATACCGACAGGCTGCGTGATCGTTCATGCTCCGGAGGTGCAGCCCCGAGCCTGTTCATAACCCAGTTCCAGCAGGGCGGCACGCAGCTTTACCGCTGCTCCGGTCAGCGCCGACGGGTCTTCCTCCTGCTTGGCCTTGCTGAAATCGAAGTCGGTCATGTCCCAGACCGGCGCGACGTGTATATGCAGATGCGGTACCTCGAAGCCCGCAACGACGAGCCCGGCGCGCGGAGCGTTCCAGGCCCGCTGCACCCCCTGCCCCACGGCTTGGGCCACCTCGAAGCAACGCGTCAGGAGGGGCCCGTCGATGTCCGTCCACCGATCGACCTCACGTCGTGGCACCACAAGGGTGTGGCCAGGCCGCAACGGAGCTATGGAGAGGAAAGCGACGATTTCCGGATCTTGCCAGACGAAGAGTCCGGGCAACTCCCCAGTGATGATGCGAGAGAACACAGTAGTCATACGTGCAATATTCCTCAGGAGCGTCAGGGTGTGGGCAGCGGGGCACGGATCAGGCAACGACGGCCGGGGCTCTTGGCCGTCGTTGCCTGACACGACCGCTCGACCAGCGTCACTGGCTTGACTCCATGGAACCGGACGCTCGACTAACCGAACGCCGGAGTGCGGAACAACGATGCTCGGCAAGGGCAGTACCTGTGACGCCGAACGCGCCGGCTCGTTCGCCGACTGGATGAAAGGGCCTGCGACGGTCGGTTGCTCGACGAAGCTCATCCGTTCAAGAGCATGGCAGATTAGTGCAGTGCGCAGCGCCCGTGCTGCGAGCCGGGCAGGCAGGACCACGACGTGATCGAGTCCGCTGAGTAGCTCCTCCGTCCGGAACCGTGGCGGCGACCTCGAGGGGCCGGTCCGATGAACGAGCGCCACGCGGGCGGCTCGATCCATAGCAAGCGCGGGTCGTCGTCGGCTGCGGCGTGCGGACCCTTCGTCGCAGTCACTCGGCCTGGGTTCTCCGTTCAGCCGGACATCAGCAGGCGACGTCGTAGGTGGGTTGCCGACGGCGCGCGCCAGCTTGCGCTGTCTGTCTCCCCTGGTCGCTGCCCCTCATCGCCGTCCGTAGCGCGCGCACGACCCCTCGGGCCTAGGCTCCCACCGAACCGCGCGAGCACTGCCATCGAGGCCTCGCGCCCTCTCCAGGCGGGCGACGGCGAGCAGCCGTGCGCACCCGGCGGCCAGCCCTGATGACGAGCGACTCACTGTGCGAGATCTCGCGGGGTTGTGGCGTGGGTTACATCAGGCAGGGTGGCGACGACTGGCGTTTAATGGCAATGTGTCACTTAGTGACGTCAACGCAAGCTGCTGACGCTTAAATTGACCCAGAGGTGTGGATCGCTATGCAGGACACGAGTTCCCGGGAGGCGGCTGTCGCGCGGGAGGCAGGTCGGGGGAAAGAGACGGTGCTCGAACAGGCGGGCGGAGTCAAAGGTGTCGTCTACTCGGCGCTGCCCGCTTTGGTGTTCGTCGTCGCCAACGGCGTCGGCGGACTCAAGGTCGGCATCCTGGCCGCTCTCCTGGTCGCCGGCGGCATCGCGGCGCAGCGGCTGGTGCGCAGGGAGTCGATCCAGCCGGCGCTGGGCGGCGTGTTCGGCGTAGCCGTCGCAGCCGGCGTCTCCTGGTATACGGGGTCCGCCAAGGACTTCTTCCTCATCGGCATCTGGGCGAGCCTGGCCGGCGCCGTCGCCTTTGTTGTCTCTGTGGTGGTGCGCTGGCCTCTGGCGGGACTGATCTGGAACGCGACGACCGGTAAGGGTGTTGTCTGGCGTGCGGACGGGCGTTCGCGGCTCTATTACGACATCGCCACCCTGGTGCTGGCTGTCATCTTCGGTGCTCGATTCGCCGTTCAGCAGTACCTCTACCAGGCCGACGAGGTCGGCTCGCTGGGTTTCGCCAAGATCGCCATGGGCTACCCGCTCCTCGCCCTCGGAGTCCTGGTCGTCGCCTGGGCCGCCCGGGCTTCCGACAAGCGGCTGAAGGTGGCGGGACTGCTGCCTGCCAAGCGCACCTGACTCGGCACTTCCGATCTCCATCCGCTCCGGACGGGCTGCGCGCAGCCCGTCCGGAGGCGTGTGTACTCGCATCGGTCACGGCGACGTCCGATTCGGCGGACGCGCTTTCTATGGGCCGGTGCTTCATGCCGTCGCTGCGATCATGTGCGGCCACGCACTGCATGCGCCCGCACGGCCTGGCTGAGGGGCTGCGGTCAGGGGGGAAGGCGAATTGGTCGAGTGTTTACCGGCCGCCTTGACCCGCCTGCCGGCGGCATCAGGGTGCGGGTGCACCCGCGGCCGCCTCGGCGCCTTACAGGAGGTCGACCATGAGGAAATCAGCGAGGGCCCGATTGCCCGGGTGGGTGCGCTGGCCGGACCGATGGCAGGGGCCCTCGGTGGCGATGAGACGGAGGTCATGCGGGAGTGGGAACCTTGCCAGGAACTGCTCGCGCCTGGGGTGTGTGAAGGCTGCGACAGTCGGCTTCTTGGCCTGGAATGCGGCCGGGCTGACCGGATTCGCGGCCCTGGGTGCGGCCCTGTTCGGCGCACAGCATGCTTGGCTGCCGGTCGTCGCATGGTCGGCCGTCGCCCTCTTTGCCCCGTCCGACCCGGACGGGCTCGCCGGCTGGCCCCTGGCCCCGCCCGACGCTGCGCCCGCCAGTTGCCCCGCTGTATTGATGGCCGTCGGCATGCATCACCGCCCATGCGCTGGTCGGCCCTCGGAGATGACCTGTCGCCGCCCGTGTGGCACCCGGGCGAACTCGGCCCGATCTCTGGGTGCCGGCTGCCACCGTCCACCGGATCCTGGCCCGGGACGACCTGAACCTCCGGCCCGACCGGCCCGCCGGAGAGTCGATACGGCATCCATGCCGTGCAGGCTCACCGTCTCCCGGTATCTGGCCGACTGTCCGCAGCGACAGTTGACACAACCTGTCACTTAGTGACACTGTCACTAAGTGACAGCTGTGGCTGCGGGAAGGCGGCGACTCAAGGTTGCGTACCCGCTCAGGTTCCTTGCCACCGCCGGGGTTCTGCCGTTGCTGTCCGGCGTAACAACGGGAAGGACTGATATGGCATTGCCGACGATCATCAGCGTTGAGGAGTTCTTCGCGCCTCCAAGGCGTTCGAGGGCCTCTATCTCGCCGGATGGCACAAAGATTGCTTATCTGGCTCCTTGGGAGAACCGTCTGAACCTGTGGGTCGGGAGTGTCGAAGCGCCGGAGGAGGCGCGGCGGGTCACCTCTGAGGACCGCAACCTGCTGAGCTATCACTGGACGGATGATCCGCGGTGGCTGCTCTATACCCGGGATCAGGGCGGCGACGAGAACAGTCACCTGTACCGAGTCGATCTCGACGTCCCGGACGCAGCGGCTGTCGACCTGACGCCGTTTCCCGGTGCGCGCATCACAGATCTGAAGCTTCCTACCTCTCGGCCGGGGAAGGCGGTGTTCTCCTCCAACAGCCGGAATCCCGCTGTGTTCGACCTCTTCGAGTTGGATATCGCCACCGGTGACCTGCGGATGCTCGCGGAGAACACCGCGGGCGCGGCCGTCACTCTCTTCTACGGCGGCAGTGCGGGCCCCCTCACCAGCGAGGTCAGCGAACGAGGCGACCTACGGCTCTCACGGTGGGACGAGTCCACGCAGACCTCGTGCCACCTGGCGTGGTTCGAGGGTGGGGACTATCCGCTGGGCGTCTATCCGTTGGAGGTCACTCCTGACGGAAGTGGTGTGCTCCATGGCTCGTACCAGGACTCGGACAGGCTTCGTGTGGTCCGGCTGGACACGGTGACTGGTGAAGAGACTGTGGTTGACTCTCACCCGCGCTACGACCTGGACACTCGGGCCCGCGTGTTTCCCTCGCTGCCCTCCCCTCTGATCTTCAGTCGGCGTACCGGTGAACTCATCGGGGTTCGATATCTCGGGGAACGACAGGTGATCAAGGCGCTGGACCCGCACTTCGCCGAGGTCTTGGAAAACCTGGAGAAACTGTCCGCCGGCGACCTGGCCGACATCTCGTCAGACGAGACCGGGCAGCGGTGGGTCGTCAGCTTCACCCACGACCGCGATCCTGGGGCCGCGTACTACTACGACCATTCCTCAGGCGAGAGCCGGCTCCTGTTCCGTCCCCGTGGTCACCTGGATCCCGAGCAACTGGCGTCTATGACACCGGTGACGATCACCTCTCGGGACGGTCTTGCGCTTCCCTCGCACCTGACGCTGCCGCTCGGGGTGGAGCCGCACCGACTGCCGCTGGCTCTGCTCGTGCACGGCGGCCCCTGGGACCGGGACAGCTGGGGTTTCAACCCTCTGGTCCAGCTGTTGGCCAATCGGGGCTACGCGGTCCTGCAGGTGAACTTCCGCAGCTCCACGGGGTACGGCAAATCGTTCATGAAGGCCGGTATCGGGGAGCTGGCCGGCAAGATGCACGATGACCTGATCGACGGGGTCGACTGGGCCGTTGCCCAGGGATACGCGGACCCGGACCGGGTGGCCATCCTCGGCGGCTCCTACGGAGGCTACGCAGCGCTGGTGGGCGCCGCTTTCACCCCCGACGTCTTCGCCGCCGCCGTGGACATCTTCGGGGTCTCCGACCTTGCGAACTTCCTGCGCAATCAGCCGGAGTTCGTCCGGCCGGCCCTTGCCGCCAACTGGTTCCGCTGGGTCGGCGACCCTGCGGATCCGCACCAGGAAGCCGACATGCTGACCCGCTCACCGATCAGCCGGGTGGACCAGATCCGCACACCGCTGCTCATCGCCCAGGGCGCCAACGACGCGAGAGTGGCGCAGGCGGAATCCGACAACATGGTCCATGCCCTCCGGGCGCGTGGAGCCCTCGTCGAGTACATCCTCATGGGGGACGAGGGGCACTCCATCGAGAACCCGGAGAACTTGACCGCCGTCTACCGCGCGGTGGAGCGGTTCCTGGGCGAACACCTCGGACCCGGCAGGGACGGATAGCCACTGCGGCCCACTTCCACCGGGCCCCGGGTCAGGAACGGGAAACAGGGGCTCCGACGGCGCTGGCCAGCGTGCGGACCGCGTGGTCTACGGCGGCCCCGGTGGAAGGCTGTTCGGAGTCGTGGACGAAGGCGGTGGCTCCGCGCTGGCTGCCGACGTAGTCGATGAGACCGTGCGTGAGTTGTGTGCGCAGCGCCATCTCGTAGCCGTGCCGCTCGTATGCGCCGGCGTCGGCGCCTGCTATCGGTAGCAGGTGCGTCGTGAGTCGCTGGAGCTTGGGCAGTACTCCTCCTGTGGCGGCGTACTCGAAGGCCCAGCCGTTGACGAAGACCCGGTCGATCCACCCTTTCAGGAGGGCTGGTACGGACCACCAGTACACAGGGAAAACGAGAACGAGGTCGGTCGCCCAATCCAGGCGCTGCTGCTCGCGAACCACGTCGGGTGGGTGGCCGCCGCCCTCCTGGTAGGCGCGACGGTCCGCCGAGGTGAACCGGGGGTCGAAGCCCTCCTGGTGCAGGTCTGCGGCCTCGACGGCGCCGGGGCGCAGGGCTGTGCTGAGACGTTCCGCGATGTAGTGGGTGAGGGAGCCGGGGTCGGGGTGCGCGGTGACAAGAAGGGTGCGAGAGGTCTCGTCTGTGCTCATGGCGGTACGTCCTTAGGTGTGGGCCGGGTTTCGGAGGTCTTCGCGGGTGTGGGTGTGCGGGGATGCGGTCCGTGAGCGGCCGGGGTGTGGTCGGCGCCTCACTGCGGGGCATTCCAGACGCCGGCAGCGGCCGCGCGGACGACGTACTCCTCGAGGGTTCGCGGCGCGCGTTCCAGCACGGTGGTGAGGTCGCCGGTCGTCTCGGAGACCGAGCCGCCCGCCATCAACGCGAACATTTCGGCGACCTCGTCGGCCTCGTGCCGGCTTACGCCTTGCCCGACGAGCTCCGCCACGTACGCGTCACAGGTGATCTGCCGGTAGGTGAGCGTCCGTCCGGATGCCCGCGCGATCAGCTCGACGGCCTCGGCGAACCTGACGGGGCGGGGCCCGCTCAGCTCGTAGACCTGCCGCACGTGCCGGTCACGCTCGGTCAGTGCCGCGACTGCAGCGTCCGCAATGTCCTCCACGTCGACGAAGGGCTCGGGAACGTCCCCGGCCGGCAGCGCCAGTTCGCCGGCGAGCAGCGGTGCGTGGAATACGTCCTCGCCGAAGTTCTGGGCGAAGTTGGACGCTCGCAGCACGGTCCACTCCAGAGGCGCACCGCGGACGGCCTCCTCGGCGGAGACCATGTTGCGCCCGAACATGGAGCCGCCCCAGCCGTCCGCACCGCGGCCGGAGAGGAGCACCAGCCGTCGCACCCCGGCGGCCGCTGCCCGCGCCGCGAATGCGTGCACCGGGCCCGGCACCGGCGGGGGCACCACGTAGGCCGCGTAGATGCCGTGCAGGACGGCGTCCCAGCCAGCCGGCTGGGACCAGTCGAAGTGGACCTGGCTGGACCGGGAGGCCGCGCGCACCGGGATGCCGCGAAGTCGCAGCCGGGCTGCGACACGGCGCCCCGTCCGGCCGGTCGCGCCAACCACAAGACAAGTGTGTGTGTTCATGGCTCCACTCAACACGGGCCGCCCGGACGTTCCCATGGGTGAAGAGCCGCCTTGCCTTTGTAATCGTCTACTCTGGTGGGGTGGACATCACCAGCGAGCTGTTTCGAGGCGTGAGAGCGCACGGCTCACTGTTCGGTAGTTCGACGCTGTCCCCACCTTGGTCCCTGCACTTCGTGGACGGGCCCCCACTGACTCTGTGCACCGTTCTCACAGGCACCGGCTGGATCGTTTTGGACGGCCATCCGCCCGAACGGCTCGGCCCCCACGACACGGTCGTGGTGCGCGGCCCCGCGACCTTCACCTTCGTCGACGACCCGGCAACCACTGCCGAGCCCCTCGTCTGCAGTGAGGAGTGCGCCGCCCCCGAGCAGGGCGGCACCCGCCATCGGCTCGGCTGGCACGAACCCGGCGAGGACGGGGAGGGGCACGGCACAACGACCCTGGTCATCGGCGCCTACCCGATGAGCGGCGAGATTGGCCGCCGGCTGCTGGACAGCTTGCCCGTCGTGCTGCGCGTACCCGCCGGCGGCGACGGCGACCCGGTGCTCGATCATCTCGCCGCCGAGGTCTCCCGCGACGAACCGGGCCAGCAGGTGGTGCTCGACCGGCTCCTGGACTGGATGCTGGTGTGCACGCTGCGCACCTGGCTCGACGAGCCAGGTCGGCGTCCCCCGGCCTGGTGGTCCGCGCAGAAGGACCCGGTGGTCGGCGAGGCCCTGCGCCTGCTGCACGCCGAACCGGCCGCGCCCTGGACGGTGGCCGCACTGGCCCGCCGTGCCGGAGTGTCCCGCTCGACACTGGCCAAGCGGTTCACCGAGCTGCTCGGCGAAGCGCCGCTGGCCTACCTCACCCACTGGCGCATGACACTCGCCGCGGACCTTCTGGCCGAGCAGCCCTCCGCTACCGTCGCGTCCATTGCCCGCACCGTCGGCTACACGGACCCGTTCGCGTTCAGCGTGGCCTTCAAACGGACCCGCGGCGTCACACCCAGCACCTACCGCCGGACCACCGAAGCACGCTGACGCACCCATGTGCCGGACGCCGGACTCACGCAAGAAGTCCGCGACCGGCGAGCTGGGCGTTTGCGCCCCCGCACCGCACGTGCGCCATGACCGGCAGGGCGTGTCAGCTCGCCGAAGTAGTGAGCCCCTCTGCTCGATACCTTTGCTCGGTGTGGTGTTCGACAGCCGCGCGGGAGCGCTGTTCCGGCTCTGCGTGGGAACGGACTCCCTGTGGGAGGGCCGCCGGCCTTGTCCGAGGTGCCGGAGTCGTCTGTGGTCACATCCCGCCGGCGATCCGCATCACCGTGCCGGTCGCGTAGGAGGCGTCGTCCGAGAGCAGCCAGGCGACCGCTCCGGCGATCTCCTCGGGCTGGCCGGCGCGGCCCATGGGGACGAGTGCCGCGATCTTGGCGGGCCGCTGCGGGTCGGCGTGGAAATCGGTCCAGATCGTGCCCGGTGCCACGCAGTTGACCCGGATCCCGTCGGCCGCCACTTCCTTGGACAGTCCCACCGTCATGGCGTCCACGGCGGCCTTGGCCGCAGCGTAATGGACGTAGGTCCCCGGGCTGCCCAGGGTCGCGGCTGCGGAGGAGACGTTCACGATAGCCCCGCCCGCCGCCATGTCCCTGATGGCCCGACGGGCACAAAGCAGGTATCTGAGGACGTTGACTCTCAGGGCCTGTCGCATCCCCTCAGGGTCGGCGTCGGCCAGTGCTCCCACCGGCCCGCTCACGCCGGCGTTGTTCACCAGCCCGGTGACCGGCCCCAGGTACTCGGCAGCAATATCGAACAAACGGTCCACCTCTGCCGCGTCGGCGGTGTCGACCGCGACTGCCACAGCCGCCCGGCCCAGCGCACGCACCCTTTCGGCCACGCCCTCCGCGGCCTCGGCGTCCGACCGGTAGCCCACGGCCATATCGTGCCCCTCGGCCGCCAGCCGCAGGCAGATCGCCGCGCCGATGCCCCGACTGCCGCCGGTGACCACAGTCACTCGCTGGTCCACTTGTCCCACCTTGTCCGGCCCTCCGAGTAGGGACCGATGAATGATCGATCAAATAGTCACTCTACTCACGCGTCTCCTGTGCCGATCCATGCCACCGGAGCGGAGGGCCCGCGGTTCGTGCGGGCGGGCGGGATTTCCGCGGCCGCCCTACGGGTCGCACCGCTGCCGGCTTCCGTGATCGCCGCGCAGCGCGCGACGCGGGCCGCGCAGCAGGAGACTCTGGCGGCGGTCACCCGTGAGCGGGATGCCAAGATCGGTGAGGCCCTCGCCCTGGAACGGGCGGCGATGGCGCGAACTGCACGACATCGTCGCCCACCGTCTGTCCGGAATTTCACTGATGGCCTCGGTCGTCGCTCGGCAGACCGCCTCGGCACCGGGCGAGGCCCGCTCCGGAGCGTTGGAGATCCGCAAGCAGAGCAACGCGATCCTGGATGACCTGCGTCGTCTGGTCGGACTGCTCCGCGGTGTCGGTCACCAAGACGAGGGCGTCAAATCCCTCGACACTCTTTCCGGTCTGATCGAGACGGCCCGTCCCACCGGAGCCTGTGTCGACTTCGATCCGCGGAGCGGCGAACGACGGGACGCCTCCTCCCTGGGTGGTTGATGCCCTTGCTGCGAAGCGCCTATGCACTGGGCGCTTGTGCAACACGGACAAGCGCGGACGGCTGAGTGGCTGGGCGGCCTCCGCGGTGCCGACGGGCCAGAGGGTGGTCGTCACGGGGGTGAGCGCCGAGGTGCAGCGGTGGACAGCCGGTGGACAGATGCCTTTGGACGCGGCAGCACGAGGCAGCACGCCCCAACACGGTGCACCTTCTCTGATCAGCTCAGATGTCTCCAGGCCGCATCACGCTGCACCGGTCAACATGATCGCTCTCGGTCTCGTAATGCGTAGGTCCCAGGTCCGAGTTGCCAGGGACTTTTCAGGGACTTTCAGCTCTGTCGGAGGGACATCCGAGGGAGTTTTCGCAGTACAAGAACGGAAGGCTGCGACAGCGCTGAAAGGCCCAGGGCTTCGGTCCCGCGCATCCGCGCCGTCGCTCCGCAACGCTCCGGCATGGTGTCGGGTCGGCAGGAGGAGACGAGGCTCTTCGGGACGTACACGGTCCTGAACTGGAGGAACGTGCCCCGGCGGGCCTGCCGACGTGAGCGACGGCCCGCCCGGGGGGGACGGTCAGTAGGCGTAGAACCCCGACCCCGTCTTGCGGCCGAGGCGCCCCGCGTCGACCATCCGCTGGAGCAGCGGGGGAGCGGCGTACAGCGGCTCCTTGTACTCGGCGTACATGGAGTCGGCGACCGAGGCCACCGTGTCCAGGCCGATCAGGTCGGCGAGCTTGAGCGGGCCCATCGGGTGGGCGCAGCCCATCTCCATGCCGTTGTCGATGTCCTCACGGCTGGCGATGCCCGACTCGAACATCCGGATCGCCGAGAGCAGGTAGGGGATCAGCAGGGCGTTGACGACGAAGCCCGACCGGTCCTGGGCGCGGATCGCGTGCTTGTCGAGCACGTTCTGCACGACGGCCTCGGCCCGCTTGACGGTCTCGTCGGACGTCGTCAGCGCCGGGATCAGCTCGACGAGGCGCTGTACCGGGGCCGGGTTGAAGAAGTGGATGCCGATGACCTGGTCGGGCCGGGAGGTCGCGACCGCCAGCTTCACCAGCGGGATGGACGAGGTGTTCGAGGCGAGGATGGCGTCCGGCCGGGTCACCACCTGGTCGAGCACCTGGAAGATCTCGGTCTTGACGTGCTCGTTCTCCACGACGGCCTCGATCACCAGATCGCGGTCGGCGAACTCGCCGAGGTCGGTGGTGAAGCTGAGGCGGGCGAGGGTCTCGTCGCGCTCGGCCACGGTGATCTTGCCGCGTTCGGCGGCCTTGGAGAGGGAATTGTGCAGCCGGGTACGCCCTATCTCCAGAGCCTCGCCGGTGGTCTCGGCCACCTTGACCTCGAGGCCGCTGCGGGCGCACACCTCCGCGATGCCTGCGCCCATTTGGCCACAGCCGACCACTCCGACGCGTGCAATGTCGGCCATAGAGTCCGTCACCTCGTGCCTTTCGCTGATCTTCGTGCGGCAGTTCCCGTTTGATTCCGGTGCCCGCCTCGATCCCACGACGTTATCCCGCGACCGGGCTGTTCGGGGCTGCGGGTCGTGAGGTCCTGAGGTGGGCATGATCTGTGTCACGTGCGGACGACGTGGCACCCGGGGAACCGAGAGGCGAAAGGTACACAGATGCGTCGTATGAGCCGGAGGTCATGGGTGATGGGGGCGGCGGGCACGGTGGCCGCGATGATGACGGCGGGTGATGCCGTCGCGGCCCGCAGGCCGTCGCCCCGGCCGTACCGGGGGAGCAGGGCGGACGCGGGCGAGATGCGGGGGGTGTGGATCGCCACCGTGGCCAACCTGGACTGGCCCTCGGCGCCGGGCCTGACCGCCGCGGCCCAGAAGGCGGAGCTGATCGCCCATCTGGACCGGGCCGTCGCACTCCGGCTGAACGCCGTGGTCCTCCAGGTCCGCCCGAGCGCCGATGCCCTGTGGCCCTCGTCGTACGAACCGTGGGCCCAGTGCCTCACCGGCGTGCAGGGCAAGGACCCGGGGTGGGACCCGCTGGGGACCGCGGTGACCGAGGCGCACGCCCGCGGGCTGGAGCTGCACGCCTGGTTCAACCCGTACCGGGTCGCGAACCACACCGACCCGGCCCGGCTGGTGGCCACCCACCCCGCGCGGCTGCACCCGGACTGGGTCCTGCCGTACGGCGGCAAGCTGTACTACAACCCGGGCCTGCCCGAGGTCAGGGCCTTCGTCCAGGACGCGATGCTCGACGCGGTCAGCCGCTACGCGGTGGACGCGGTGCACTGGGACGACTACTTCTACCCCTACCCGGTGGCGGGCCAGACCTTCGACGACGACGCCGCGTTCGAGGCGCACGGCGGGGACTTCACGGACCGGGCGGCCTGGCGGCGCGACAACACCGACCGGCTGGTGCGCGAGACGGCCGCACGGATCAAGGAGGTCAGGAGCGGCGTCCGCTTCGGGATCAGCCCCTTCGCGGTCTGGCGGAACGCCTCGACCGACCCGCTGGGCTCCGACACCGCCGCGGGTGTGCAGACCTACGACGACCTGCACGCCGACACCCGGACCTGGGTGAAGGAGGGCTGGATCGACTACATCTGCCCGCAGATCTACTGGAACATCGGCTACGCCGCGGCCGACTACGCGAAGCTGCTGTCCTGGTGGGCCGGGACCGTCCGGGGGACCGGCGTCGGGCTGTACGTCGGAGAGGCCCTCTACAAGGCCGGCGACCCGGCCCAGCCGGCCGCCTGGCAGGACCCCGCCGAACTCTCCCGGCACCTGGACCTCGCCGCGGACCACCCGGAGGCGGGCGGGCACGTCTACTTCTCGGCGACCCAGGTGAAGACCGACCCCGTCGGGGCCATGGCCCGGGTGGTCGCCGACCACTACCAGGCGCGCGCCCGCGCGCCACGCTGAACCGAGCCGGTCGCGCTGCGTTGACCCGGGCCCGCCCGCCCTGCCCGGCCTGGTGTGCAGGGCGGGCCGGGGCCTGGCGCGCGCGGGACGTGGGCGGCGCGGGTGTCGTGAGCCGCTCGTGCCCCGGCGCCCGCGTGCAGGGCCTGGGACGTCCCTTCCGGTTCCGGATCCCGGTGCGGAGCGGCCCGTCAGCCGCCTTCCCGGACCGGTCGCGACGCTGCGGGCGTGCAGCGTGGACGACATCGCGCGGTACGCGGACGTCCACGGCGCCCAGCCGGTGAACGCCGGATCCCTGTCGGCCGAGCTCGGGGCCGGGCGCGAAGCCGACCGGCCGGGGCCGCCGCCCCGGCGGTCGTGACGGCTGCATCCGCGCCCTCCCGGCCGCCGCACCCTGCGCACCGCGCGAGGCCCACGCCCGACCGGCCGCGAAGCGCTGGGCGCTTCCGCGGGCTCGCCCCGTTGCCCGCGGGCCGACCGTCGTCGGCTTTCCGTCGCGTGCGCGGGCGGGGGCGGCTCGCGGAGGCGCCCGTTGACGTTCCATTAGACCGGTCGTATAGTTCTCGGCATCGGGACGCGGCGCACGCCGGTTCCGCTCACCACTTCCCGAAGGGGTACGTGTCATGGGGCGCATCAAGGTCGGCACGGAGAACAGCACCGACATCGAGCTGCACTACGAGGACAAGGGGGAGGGGCGGCCGGTCGTGCTGATCCACGGCTATCCCCTGGGCGGCAATTCCTGGGAGGGGCAGGTGCCCGCCCTGCTGGCGGCCGGCAACCGGGTCATCACCTACGACCGGCGCGGCTTCGGCAAGTCCAGCCAGCCCGCGACCGGTTACGACTACGACACCTTCGCCGCGGACCTGCACACCCTCATGGAGACCCTGGATCTGCGCGACGCGGTCCTGGTCGGCTTCTCCATGGGGACCGGCGAAGTCGCCCGCTACCTGTCCACCTACGGCTCCGCCCGCGTCGCCAAGGCGGTCTTCCTGGCCTCGCTGGAACCCTTCCTGCTCGTCACGGACGACAACCCTGACGGCGCCGCCCCCGCCTCCTTCTTCCAGGGCATCTCCGAGGCCGTCGAGAGCGACCGCTACGCCTTCTTCACCGGCTTCTACAACGACTTCTTCAACCTGGACGAGTACCTCGGCACCCGGGTCAGCGAGGAAGCGGTGCGCCATGCCTGGGGCGTGGCGGCGGGCGCCGGTGCGATCGCCTCGGCGGCTGCGCCGCTGACCTGGCCCACCGACTTCCGCGCCGACATCCCCCGCATCGACGTCCCGGCGCTGATCGTCCACGGGACCGCCGACCGCACCCTGCCCATCGACGCCACCGGGCGCCGCTTCGCCAAGGCCCTGCCCGCCGCGCGGTACGTCGAGATCGAGGGCGCCCCGCACGGTCTCCTCACGACGCACACCGCCGAGGTCAACGAGATCCTGCTGGACTTCCTCGGTCACTGACCAGCTAGACGACCGGTCTATTCGACGCTAAGGTGGGGACCATGCCAGCCACCCAGGGCGACACGCGTCGCAGCATTCTCGACACGGCCCAGCGGATCATGTCCCACAAGGGGTTCGCCGCAGTGGGGATCAACGAGGTCCTCTCTGCGGCCGGAGTGCCCAAGGGGTCGTTCTACCACTACTTCAACTCCAAGGACGCCTTCGGTGAGGCGATGATGCGGTCGTACTTCGGCGACTACCTCGCCGACATGGACCGCATCCTCGGCGAACCGGGCCCGACGGCGGCGGAGCGGCTGATGAACTACTGGCAGACCTGGCGCGAGACGCAGAGCGTCGACGAGTGCCAGGGCAAGTGTCTGGCCGTGAAGCTCGGCGCGGAGGTCGCCGACCTGTCGGAGTCGATGCGGCTCGCGCTGAAGGAGGGCACCACCGCCATCGTCGACCGCCTGGAGCGGGCGATCGCCGCCGGCCTGGAGGACGGTTCGCTCGCGGTGGACGACGACACCCGCACCACCGCGCAGGTCCTGTACGACCTGTGGCTCGGTGCCAGCGTCATGGCGAAGATCCACCGCGATACCGGCCCCATGGACAATGCCATGACGGTCACCCGCCGGCTCCTGCACCTCTGACACCCCCGCCGCGCCGCCCTGGCGGCGACCTCTCCCCGTACCCGCGTGTCCGCGCGCGGTTTCATGCCTATCAAGAGACGACCGGTCTACTGTAAAGCGGACCGGCACACCACCAGAAGGAGCAGTAACCATGAAGGTTCTCATCGTCCTCACCTCGCACGACGAGCTCGGCGACACCGGCCGCAAGACCGGCTTCTGGCTGGAGGAACTGGCCGCCCCGTACTACCGCTTCCGCGACGCCGGCGCCGACCTCGTGCTCGCCTCGCCCCTCGGCGGCCGGCCCCCGCTGGACCCCAAGAGCAACGAGCCCGCCAACCAGACCGACGAGACCCGCCGCTTCGAGAGCGACCCCGAGGCCATGGCCGCCCTCGCCCACACCGTCCGCCTCGACTCCGTCTCGGTCGACGACTTCGACACCGTCTTCTACCCCGGCGGCCACGGCCCCCTGTGGGACCTGGCCGAGGACGCCACCTCCATCCGCCTGATCGAGACCACCCTGCGGGCCGGCAAGCCGCTCGCCCTGGTCTGCCACGCCCCCGGTGTCCTGCGGCACGCGGTGAACGAGGACGGCACACCGCTGGTGCGGGGGAAGAGGGTCACCGGGTTCACCAACAGCGAGGAGGAAGGCGTCCAGCTCACCGACGTGGTCCCCTTCCTCGTCGAGGACGAACTCGTCCGACTGGGCGGCGACTACTCCCAGGGCGACGACTGGGCGCCGTACGTCCTGCGGGACGGGCTGCTGATCACGGGGCAGAATCCCGCCTCCTCCGGTCCGGCCGCCGACGCACTCATCGCCTTCGTCGCCGAGCGTGCCGGGACCGGCGCGTGAGCGTCCCGGTGTGACGCCGTGCGCGCGGCTCGATGATCCCGCCGGACCGGCGGCCGACACGGCCCCGGCCCGGCGGGCCCCCCCGGGCCGCCCGATCGCGTCGCCGCTCCCCGGCCGGGCCCGTCCGCACCCCTCGACCGCGCCGCGTGATCCCCGGACCCCCGCGGCCCCACACCGATCACCGGCGCCCTTCGGCACCGGAGCAGGGACCGAGAACCGATGCTCGTTCACGCCCCCACCCACGCCCCCGACGCGCCCGCACCCCCGTCCACCGCACCGTCGCCGGCCCGGAGCGGCGGCGGAACCCGCGTTACGCCGGGGGCCGCGCGTCTTGCATGGGCCCGGCCGGCCGCCGCCGTGTTCGTCGTCGGATGGGGAGCGAACATGTTCGCCTCCCTGCTGCACGCCTACACCCACCTGAGCGGGACCCGGGCCGACGGCCTGTTCGGGGCCTACGCACTGGGGCTCGTCCCGGCCCTGCTGGTCGCGGCGCGCGTCTCGGACCGTATCGGCCGCCGCCGGTCGCTCCTGGCCGCACTGCTGCTCTCCGCGCTCGGCTCGGCGGTGCTGTGGCTCTCGGACGGGACGTTCGCCACCGTCCTGACCGGGCGCATACTCGTCGGGATCAGTGCCGGTGCCGCCTTCGGGCCGGGCACGGCGTGGATCAAGGAACTGTCCGACACCGCCCGGACACCCGGCTCGGGAGCACGACGAGCGACCGTCGCGCTGACCGCGGGTTTCGCCGTCGGCCCCCTGCTGTCCGGAGCCCTCGTCCAGTGGCTGCCCGCACCGCGGACCACGTCCTACCTCGTCCACATCGCGCTCGTGGCGCTCGTACTGCCCCTGGTACTCCGAGCCCCGGAGGCCGCCCGGCGCCGGCACGGCCCGGACACCCGCCGCCCGGCGGCGGACCGCCGCCCCGGCGCCCACCTGACCGACCGGGCCTTCCTGGCCGCCGTCTTGCCCACGGCGCCATGGATCTTCGGGGCCGCCACCGTGTCCTTCACCGCCCTGCCCGCAGTGGTGTCTCTCGGCGACTTCGGTCCCGTCGCGAGCGGCGCCGTCGCCGCGCTCACGCTGGGCACCGGCATCGCGGTACAGCCATGGGCGGGCCGGCTCGCGCGTCGCTCCCCGGCCGCCCCCTTCCGGACGGGCATGACCGCCGCGATCGCCGGCATGCTCCTCGCGGCCCTCACCGCGGGCACCGGCTCCCCGGCCGTGCTGGGCGCCGCCGCCGTGGTGCTCGGCTCGGCCTACGGCATCCTCCTGGTGAGCGGACTACGGCTGGTGGAGACGCTGGCCCCCGCGCAGCACGCAGCCACCGCGATCGCCGTCTTCTACAGCCTGGCGTACGCCGGCTTCGCCTTCCCTGTCCTGGTGCAGGCACTGAGCAGCCTGTGGGACGCGGTCCCCGTGTTCGCCGCGGGGGCCGGACTGGCGGCGGTCGCCCTGGCGCTGACCTTCCTCGCCCGGCCCCGCACGGTCCGTTGAAGCTCCGCGGCCGGGCCGTACCCCCGGGTCGTCGGCAGCTCGCGAAGTCAGCACGCGTGTTCCGCGTGGGCCCGGACGGTCCGTGACCGGTACGCCCCGTCCGCCCGCACCGCCAAGAGCCGGCCCTGGAACCGCCTGCCTCACGTGACCCGGACGGCAGCCGTCACCGACCGGATACCGGCCTCGGCGTCCGGTCGGTGAGGGGATCGGCGTCCGAATCAGCCAACGACCGCTTCGTCCGCGCCCGCCGCGCGTCGGCCGACGGCGCGATCGGACCGGCGGTCCGATGCCCGGACGGAACGCTCTAGTGCTTCTCGTCCTCGGGGGCCTTGTGCTGGACGACGCTGTCGGGCCCCGGGGACCTGATCGTCTCGTGTCCGTCCTCGAAGCGCAGCCGGTACGGGGGGCCGCCCCCGTCGCCGAGCACCTCGATGATCTCCGCGACCTGGTCGTGCCGTCCCACGGTCCTGCCGTGCGTCAGCAGCCGGTCGCCCGCGTGTGCCTCCATCGGGAGTGACCTCCTCACGGGTGGCGGTCCATGTCGACAAGTCTATGACCCGACGGGCGAGTCGGCTTCCCTGCGGCGGCGGGCGCCGGGGCTCCCCGCGCGCTGGGTGACGGCGATGCAGACCAGGACGGCCACCGCGGCCACCGGGGCCGCCCCGGACACCTCCTCGCCGAGGACGAGGAACGACCAGACCAGTGTGAGCAGCGGCTGCGCCAGCTGGAGCTGACTCGCGCGCGGGACCCCGATCTCCGCCATGCCCCGGTACCAGACGTACAGGCCCAGGAAGGTGGAGCCGACGGCCACCCAGACCAGCCCGACGACACCGTGCGCCGTGAGGTGCACCGGTTCGAGGGGCAGCGCCACCGCCGCGCCCGCCACCGCGAGCGGCAGGACGAGGACCAGCGCCCAGCCGATCACCTGCCAGCCGGGCATCACCCGGGCCAGCCTGCCGCCCTCGGTGTAGCCCGCCGCGCAGACCAGCAGTGCCCCGAAGAGGTACAGATCGCCGCCGGAGAGCTTCCCGCCGCTCTGCCCGACCGTGAAGGCGATCACGACGGCCGCACCCGCCAGCGCCGCGGCCCAGAACGCACGCGGCGGACGGGCTCCGGTGCGCAGCGCCGAGAGGAGTGCGGTGGTCAGCGGGAGCAGCCCGACCACGACGGCCGCGTGCGAACTGGTGGAGGTCTGCAGGGCCAGCGAGGTCAGCAGCGGGAAACCCACCACCACGCCGCCGGCGACGACCGCGAGGCCGGTCCAGTGCCGTCTCCCGGGCGCCGGCACCCGGCCCGCGAGCAGGGCGCACCCCGCGACGAGTGCGGCGAGCGCGCTGCGCAGGGCGACCAGCGACCAGGGGCCGAAACTCTCCAGGCCCCACACGGTCGAGGGGAAGGTCAGGGAGAAGGCCAGGACGCCGAGCCCCGCGAGGACGACCCCGCTTCCGGGGCCGCGGCGCGCCTCGGAGACGCGGTCGTCGACCGCTATCGCAGTCTCTGGGGTAGCGCTATTCTCTGCTCTCATGCATGAGCGTAGCAGCGTGTCCGAGCTGGTGAAATCCCTTCGGGGTGAGCTGAACCGCTACTCACCGGGTGAGAAGCTGCCGTCGAGCCGGGTGCTCGTCGAACGGTTCAGGGTCAGCCCGGTGACGGTCTCCCGGGCGGTCGCGCAGCTCGCCTCCGAGGGCCTGGTCGTCACCCGGCCCGGCTCCGGGGCCTTTCGCGCCGCCGCCGAGACCGCGGTCCCCGCCCCGGGGGACACCTCCTGGCAGGAGGTCTCGCTCAGCGGGGACGGCGGCCCGGAGGTGGTGCCGCGCACCGTCGACGCCTCGGGTGTCCTCGTCACCCTCGCCGCACCGCCCCCCGGGGTGATCGAGTTCAACGGCGGGTACCTGCACCCCGGCCTCCAGCCCGAGCGCGCCCTGGCCGCCGCCCTGGCCCGCGCGGGGCGCAGGCCGGGGGCCTGGGGGAGGCCGCCCACCGACGGGCTCGCCGAGCTGCGCGCCTGGTTCGCCCGCGAGATCGGCGGCACCCTCACCGGGTCCGACGTCCTGATCACGGCGGGCGGCCAGAGCGCCCTGGCCACCGCGCTGCGGGCGCTCGCCCCGCCGGGAGCCCCCGTCCTCGTCGAATCACCCACCTACCCGGGCATGCTGGCCGCCGCCCGCGCCACGGGGCTGCGGCCGGTCCCGGTGCCGGTGGACGCCGACGGGGTGCGGCCCGACCTGCTGGAGGCCGCGTTCCGGGCGACCGGGGCCCGGGTCCTGGTCTGCCAGCCGCTCTTCCAGAACCCGACGGGCGCGATCCTCGCCCCGGACCGGCGCGCACGGATCGTGCGGGCCGCCCGGCAGGCCGGCGCCTTCGTCGTCGAGGACGACTTCGCCCGCCGCCTCGCCCACGCGGACGCGGGCCCGCTGCCCGCCCCGCTGGCCGCCCACGACCCGGACGGCGTCGTCGTCCACGTACGCTCCCTCACCAAGATCACGTCGCCGAGCCTGCGGGTCGGCGCGCTGGCCGCCCGCGGCCCCGTCCTGGAGCGGCTGCGCGCCATCCAGGTCGTCGACAGCTTCTTCGTCCCGCGCCCGGTCCAGGAAGCGGCACTCGAACTCGTGGGCTCCCCGTCCTGGGAGCGCCACCTCCGGGCCGTGGCCGCCGAACTCGCCGTCCGCCGCACCGCGATGACCGCGGCGGTGCGCACCGGACTGCCCGAGCTCGCCCTGCCGCACGTGCCGTCGGGCGGCGGGAGCATCTGGCTCAGGCTCCCCGGCCCGCCGGCAGGCGAACCCGCCCTGGTCGCCGCCGCCCTCAGGGCCGGGGTCGCCGTCGCACCCGGCCGTCCGTACCACTGCGCCGAACCGCCCGCCGCGCACCTCAGGCTGAGCTTCGCGGCCGTCTCGGGGGTCGCCGAGATCGCCGAGGGGATGCGCAGACTGCGCACCGCCGTCGACGAGCTGCCCACGGTGCGCGACGGCCTTCCCGGATGAACGACGAGGCCCCGCCTCCCGGATGGCCGGACCGCAGCCGGGGGAGGGGCGGCGCGGCCCGGGCGCCCGGGCCGTGACGAGGCGCCGCCGTGACGAAGGCACCGCGACGAAGGCACACCCCGCCCGGGCCCCAGGGCCGTGACGAAGGCAACGCCGCGACGAACGCACCCCGCCCTGACCGTGAACGGCTGAACTCCCTTTCCGTACCGCCCTCTTGACCCGTGGCGCGGACGGCCCCACGATCGCGCCCATGAGTGTTCGGGTGTCCCTGGTCGCCGCAGCACGCAGCTCCGCCCTCCTCGCCGAGCGTTTCGATGACGACCGGCCGCTCGACCACGAGGGCTGGCGCGAGATCCAGCTCGCCGCCCACACCCTGGTCCCGCTCGGCGCCGCCGAGCTCCGCTATTGCTCACCGACGCCCCGCAGCCGCGCCACCGGCGACGCCCTCGGCTTCGCCCCGCTCGTCCAGCCGGCACTGCGCGACTGCGACATGGGCCGCTGGCGGGGGATGACGCTCGCCGAGGTCGCCGCGCGCGAGCCGGCCGGTGTCGACGCCTGGCTCACCGATCCGCGCTCCGCCCCGCACGGCGGTGAGTCCCTGCTCGCCTTCATCACCCGGGTCGGCAGCTGGCTCGACACCCGGCCGGTCCTGGACGGTGCCGTCGTCGCCGTCGCCGAACCCGCCGTCGTCCGCGCGGCCCTGGTCTACGCCCTCAGGGCGCCGCCGTCGACGTACTGGAACGTCGACGTCCGCCCGCTCTCCGCCGTGACGATCACCGGGCTGCCGGGCCGGTGGAGCCTCAGCCTCGAATCGGTCGGTCACTGACCCGGTCACCCGGTCACCCGGTCGAAGGAACCGCGCGCCCTGCGCCTTCCCGCCCGTCCGACCAGTCGGTATGGTGCCTGGCACCGACGAGGGGAGCGCCCGTGCCGCACATCGAAGGCCACTGCGACGACCGGTTCGCCGCCGTGCGCGACGCGTTCGCGGCGAACTTCGCCGAGCGCGACGAGCTGGGGGCCGCGGTCACCGTCCTGCTCGGCGGACGGCCGGTGGTGGACCTCTGGGGCGGCTGGGCCGACGGAGCGCGGACCCGGCCCTGGGAGCGGGACACGGTGGTCAACGTCTGGTCGACGACGAAGGGCCCGACCGCGCTCTGCGCGCACCTCCTCGTCGACCGCGGACTGCTGGACCTGGACGCCCCCGTCGCCGCCTACTGGCCCGAGTTCGCCGCCCGAGGCAAGGAGGCGGTGCGCGTCCGCCACCTGCTCTCGCACCGTTCGGGCGTCGCCGGACTGCGCGACCCGCACACCCTGGCCGAGCTCTACGACTGGGAACTGACCACGGCCCGCCTCGCGGCCACCGAGCCCTGGTGGGAGCCGGGCACCCGCTCCGGGTACCACGCCATCTCGTACGGCTTCCTGGTCGGCGAGGTCGTCCGCCGGATCACCGGTCTGCTGTCCGGGGAGTTCCTGCGACAGGAGGTCACCGGGCCGCTCGGGATCGACTTCACGGTGGGCCTCCCCGAGGAGGACGCGCACCGGGCCGCCGAGCTCGTCCAGCCGAAGTCCGTCGCCCGCGAACAGGCCGCCCTCTTCGCCCGGATGGAGCCGTTGGCCATCGCCTCACTGCTCAACCCGGTGACCGGCACGGCCGCCGCCAACACCCCGCAGTGGCGGGCCGCCGAGATCCCCGCGGCCAACGGCCACGGCACCGCGCGCGCCGTCGCCTCCCTCTACGGCGTCCTCGCGGGCCGCGGCAGCCTCGACGGCAGGCGGATCCTGTCCGAGGAGGCGGCCGAGCGGGTCCGCGAGGGGCAGGGCAGCTGCCGGGACCTGGTGCTGGGGGAGGGCTTCACCCACGAGACCGAGCTGGGCCTCGGGCTCTGGCTGAGCGGTCCGAACGGCTCCTACGGCCCGAACCCGCGTGCCGTCGGCCACGACGGGGCGGGCGGCTCCTGCGGCCTCGCCGACCCGGAGGCCGGCCTGGCGCTCGGGTACGTCATGAACCGGATGGGCCCGCACATCGCCGACGACCCGCGCAAGACGGCACTGATCGACGCGGTGTACGCGGCCCTGTGAGCCCCCTGCGCTGCGGCCGGCCCGACGGCCGCCCGTGGGGCCGGACGGCTACGGCCGGCGGCGGGGCTTCCCGCGCTTGGCGCCGCCCCGCGGATTCTTGGCGCCCTTGCCACCACCTGAACCGCCCTTGCCACCACCTGAACCGCCCTTGCCACCACCTGAACCGCCCTTGCCACCGCCGGAAGCACCCTTGGCGCCGCCGGGCCCCCCCGAGCCCGAACCGCCCCGGCCCGTCCTGTTCCCGGCGGCCTTGCGCGGAGCGGCGCCACCCGTCTTCTCGGCGCGCCCGCCCTTCGGCTGCGGCGGCGTCGGAGGACGGCCCCGGGTGCTGTTCACGGTCCGTCCCCGGACGATCCCGATGAACTCCTCCACCAGGTCGGTGGTCTTCTCCTCCGGCCACGACAGGGCGATCCGCGACTCGGGGACACCGGTCAGCGGCCGGTAGGTGAGGTCCTTGCGGTGGTGCAGACGGGCCAGCGACTGCGGGACGACGAGCAGCCCCACCCCCGCCGCCACCAGCTCGACGGCGTCCGCGGTCGTGGCGGGCCGCTCGAAGGCGGGCCGGCCCGGCGGACGCTCCCAGTCGAGCGTGTCGTCGAGGGGATGGAGCACGATCTCCTCGGCGAGGTCCGCCACCGCCAGCTCCTCGACGGCGCAGGCGTCGTGGTCCTTGGGGATCACCACGACCGTCGTCTCGGTGTACAGGGGGATCGCGCTGAGGCCGGTACGGTCGACGGGCAGCCGCACGAAACCGGCGTCCGCGCCGCCGTCGCGCAGCAGGGCGGCCGCGTCGGCCGCGGGGACGCCGACGAGGGTCAGCGGGGTCCCGGGCAGCCGTTCGTTCCAGATCCGCACCCACTTGGTCGGGGTCACGCCCGGGACGTAGGCGAGCCGGAACGCAGGGGGTGTTTCCGAGCCTGTCACCCCGCCAGGTTACCGGCCGTGGTCGGAGGGGCCGCACACGCTCGATACCCTGGACACCATGACGTCGCACCAGACCACCCAGACGATGAAGCCCGCCACCGCGGCGAAGAAGCTGGGTGTGTACCTCGAAGCCACCCCCGCCGAGTTCCAGGAGGGCGTCGTCTCGCGCGCCGAGCTGAACGCGCTGCAGTCCGACCCGCCCCGGTGGCTGGAGGAGCTGCGCCGCAACGGCCCGCACCCCCGCCCGGTGGTCGCCTCGAAGCTGGGCGTCTCCATCGCCGGCCTCGCGCGCGGCGGTGTCACGGAGCCGCTCACGACGGAGCAGATCGACGCGCTGAAGCAGGAGGGCCCGGAGTGGCTCCTGAAGGAGCGCGCCACCCAGGCCGAGGTCCGCAAGGAGGCGGTCCGCATCAAGGAGCGCAACGCCGCCCGGGCCGAGCGGGCCGACCGCGACTGAGCCCCCCGGCGGGGCGTCCCGGGTCCCGCCCGCCGTGGCCCCCGGGACGCGGCGCGCCGCCCCGGGCCGTCCACTGCCGCCGGTCGAGTGGTCCGTGTCCCATGTCTCGTGGGCCATCGGTCGAGTGGTCCGTGTCCCGTCCGCCGCCGGTCGAGTGGCCCGGGTCCCGTACGCCGTCGGCGCGAGGCAGCTCCGGGCCGGGGACGCTCCCGGCCGCAGGCACCGCGGCGCGCCGCGCGGCGGTACGGGGAGGACCGCGCCGGCCGGGCCGCCGTACCGTGGCCGGAGCGGTCCGCCCTACTCGCCCGTGTAGAACGCGACCGTCGCCACGGTCGTCGCCGTCACGGTCTCCGGGTCGGCCCCGGTCGCGGCGAAGGCACGTCCCCACTCCTCGCCCGAGCGTGTGACGAAGGCCCTCGCCTCGGGCGAGGACTGCCACTCCACGGCCTCCTCCGGGCTCAGCCCGTCGCCCGCCAGGTGCCACCCCAGCCCCAGCAGGGCCAGGTCCCACCCGATGCCGACGGCGCCGGGGCCGTACTGACTCCGGAATTCCTCCGGGACCACGGACACGTGCTCCAGCTCGAACACCGTCGACCCGTCCCGGGGCGTGAGGCGCACCTCCACCTCGCTGAAGCCGGGGTCGGGGCCGAACAGCCAGGACACCCGCAGGCGCTCCTCGGGCACGCACTCCAGGATCTCGCCGCCCGCGTTCCCCTCCAGCTGGTAGCTCCCGCCCACCCGGAACTCACCGGTCACCGGGAGGAACCACCGCGCGATCCGCTCCGGGGAGGTCACCGCGCTCCAGACCTCGGCGGCACCGGCGTCGAAGGTGCGCCGCAGCAGCACCGTGCCGGCCGACTCCGAGGCCACCCGGCGCGTACCGACCTTCCGGTGCACCCGGCCGATCTCGTCCACGATCTCACCCATGCCGCTCAGCCCCTCTCCGTACGCCCGTCCGTCCGTGCCGGACCCGGTGGTCCCCGTCCATACAAGCGGAGTTCCGCCCCTCGCGCCCGACCGGGTGCGACCGAGGCCGGCCCCCTCGGTCGTGCAGAGCGCTCCGCTCACGAGACTCCGCTCGGGGAAGCCTCCGGCGGCGCATCCGTGTCGCACCGGTGCATCCCCGCGGAGACCGCGGTCCGGGCGGGCGCACCCGGACCGACCTGCGACGGCTCGGGTGCCACGGGGGCCGGGCGCCCCGGCGTCGGCCGCCCGTCGGCGTCGGCCCGGCGGCTCTCCGGAGCGGCGGACGGGAGCCGTCACGCAGGGGCGCCGAGCGGCGGGTGGTCGAGCACCCGGGGCGTGTACTCGACCAGCTGGATACGGCCGTCGAAGGTACGGTGCTCGATCATCTCCAGGGCGACGTCCGGATAGCCGTCGTAGATGCGTTCCTCGCCCGTGGCCCCGGTGATCACAGGGAACATCACGACCCGGAAGCGGTCGACGAGTCCGGCTCGGAGCAGGGTCCGGCACAGGCTGAGGCTGCCGAGCGTGCTCAGGAGCCCCGAGCCGCTCGACTTCATGGCGCGGACCGCCTCGACGGCGTCGTCGCGGACGAGGGTGGAGCCGGCCCATGCCAGGGGTTCCTCGAGGGAGGAGGAGAACACCACCTTGGAAGCTCGCGTGAGCCCGTCGACGGATTCTTCTTCCTCGGGCCTGAACTCGTCCTGGCCCTGCGGGACCTCGCCTGCGGCGAAGCCCGACATCAGGCGGTAGGTGTTCGCTCCCATCAGATAGGTGGCCTCGGGCTGCTCGCCGAGCCATGCGAGGTACTCCGGGCCCTCGAGGCCCCAGAACCCGGGCCACCCCTCTCCGGCTGCGTAGCCGTCGAGGGAGGTGATGAAGTTGACGAGAAGCTCTGACATGGCAGTGTCCTTTTCTGAGGTGTCACGAGCTTGGACCGGCCGGGAGCCACAAACTCATCGGCCGCGCCGTGGAGCGAAAAGGGTCCGGCCGAGCGTCACGCTCAGCCGATCCACGTTCCACGTGCAGGATTTCGCCGAAGCGCTCAGCCACACCGGGACCCCGGTACGCCCCGCTCCGGCTTTTGCATAAAACTGCATAGATGCGTATAGTCATGCCATCGATGAGGAGGAATTCCGATGGTGGTACGTGCGGCAGTGGCAGGGGCGAGCGGATACGCCGGCGGGGAGCTGCTCCGCCTGCTCCTCACCCACCCACAGGTCGAGATCGGGGCCCTCACCGCCCACTCCAACGCCGGTGAGCTGCTCGGCGGGCTCCAGCCGCACCTGAGGCCGCTGGCGGACCGCGTCCTGCAGCCGACCACCGCGGAGGTGCTCGGCGGACACGACGTCGTCTTCCTCGCCCTGCCGCACGGACAGTCCGCCGCCGTGGCCGAACAGCTCGGTGACGAGGTGCTCGTCGTCGACATGGGCGCCGACTTCCGGCTCGTGGACCCGGCGGACTGGGAGCGCTTCTACGGCTCGCCGCACGCCGGCACCTGGCCCTACGGCCTGCCCGAACTCCCCGGCGCCCGCGCCGCCCTGAGGGGGACCAGGCGCATCGCCGTGCCCGGCTGCTACCCGACGGCCGTCTCCCTCGCGCTCTTCCCGGCCTACGCGGACGGCCTCGCCGAACCGGAGGCCGTGGTCGTCGCGGCGTCCGGCACCTCCGGCGCGGGCAAGGCGGCCAAGCCGCACCTGCTCGGCTCCGAGGTCATGGGCAACATGACCCCCTACGGCGTCGGCGGCGTCCACCGGCACACCCCCGAGATGATCCAGAACCTCGGTGCGGCGGCCGGTGAGCCCGTCTCCGTGTCCTTCACGCCGACCCTCGCGCCCATGCCCCGGGGCATCCTCGCCACGTGCAGCGCCCGGGCCAGGCCCGGAGTGGACGCCGCGTCGCTCCGCGCCACCTACGAGAAGGCCTTCGCCGACGAGCCGTTCGTCGACCTGCTGCCCGAGGGGCAGTGGCCCTCCACCGCGGCGGTGTACGGATCCAACGCCGTGCAGATCCAGGTCGCCCACGACGAGGCGGCCGGCCGGATCATCGTGATCAGCGCCATCGACAACCTGGCCAAGGGCACCGCCGGAGGCGCCCTGCAGAGCATGAACATCGCCCTCGGACTTGCCGAGGACACGGGTCTCTCCACGATCGGGGTCGCACCGTGAGCGAGGCACGCCCGGCCGTCCGGCCGCGGACCACGAAAGCCGCGCCGCCGCACCGCGCGGACGCAGGAGCGAACGAGGAGATGCAGTGAGCGTCACGGCAGCGAGAGGATTCACGGCGGCGGGCATCGCCGCCGGGATCAAGGAGAGCGGCGGTCCCGACCTGGCCCTCGTGGTCAACAACGGTCCCCGCCGCGCCGCCGCGGGCGTCTTCACCGCCAACCGCGTCAAGGCCGCGCCCGTCCTCTGGTCGGAACAGGTGCTCAGGAGCGGCGAGGTGACCGCCGTCGTCCTCAACTCCGGCGGCGCCAACGCCTGTACGGGACCCCAGGGCTTCCAGGACACCCACGCCACCGCGGAGCGGGCCGCCGAGGTCCTCCCCGGGCACAGCGCCGGCGAGATCGCGGTCGCCTCGACCGGTCTGATCGGGCAGCTCCTGCCCATGGACAAGGTCCTGGCCGGCATCGCCGAGGCCGCGGAGGCGCTGAGCGAACACGGCGGCGAGAAGGCCGCCCTCGCGATCAAGACCACGGACACCGTCCACAAGACCGCCGTCGCGGACGGGGACGGCTGGACCGTCGGCGGCATGGCCAAGGGCGCGGGCATGCTCGCCCCCGGGCTCGCCACGATGCTGGTCGTCCTCACCACCGACGCCGACGTCGAGGCCCCCGCCCTCGACACCGCGCTGCGCGCCGCCACCCGCACCACCTTCGACCGGATCGACTCCGACGGCTGCATGTCGACCAACGACACCGTGTTGCTGCTCGCCTCCGGGGCGAGCGGGGCCACCCCGGAGCCGGCCGAGTTCGACGCCGCCGTGCAGCGCGTCTGCGCCGACCTCGCCCGCCAGCTGATCGGCGACGCCGAGGGCGCGTCCAAGGACATCCGCATCGAGGTGACCAACGCGGCGACCGAGGACGACGCCGTCGAGGTCGGCCGGAGCATCGCCCGCAACAACCTCCTCAAGTGCGCCGTCCACGGCGAGGACCCCAACTGGGGCCGGGTCCTCTCCGCGATCGGCACCACCCGGGCCGCCTTCGAGCCCGACCGGCTCAACGTCGCCGTCAACGACGTCTGGGTGTGCAGGAACGGCAGCGTCGGGGAGGACCGGGAACTGGTCGACATGCGCTACCGGGAGGTCAGGATCACCGCGGACCTCGCGGCGGGCGACGCGTCCGCCGTCATCTGGGCCAACGACCTCACCGCCGAGTACGTCCACGAGAACAGCGCGTACAGCTCATGAGCGCCGCGAGGAAGCACACCGCGCTGCCGAAGGCACAGATCCTCATCGAGGCGCTGCCCTGGCTGACCCGGCACCACGGCAAGACCGTGGTCATCAAGTTCGGCGGCAACGCCATGGTCGACGAGGAGCTGAAGGCCGCCTTCGCCCAGGACGTCGTCTTCCTGCGGCACGCCGGGCTGAAGCCCGTCGTGGTGCACGGCGGGGGCCCGCAGATCAGCGCCCAGCTCGACCGGCACGGTCTGGTCAGCGAGTTCAAGGCCGGGCTGCGCGTCACCACGCCCGAGGCCATGGACGTCGTCCGCATGGTTCTGGCCGGGCAGGTCCAGCGCGAGCTCGTCGGCCTGCTCAACGAGCACGGCCCGCTCGCCGTCGGGATGACCGGCGAGGACGCCCACACGATCACGGCCGTCCAGCACCGGCCCGTGATCGACGGCGAGGCCGTCGACATCGGCCGGGTCGGAGAGGTCACCGCCATCGACACCGGGGCCATCCAGGCACTGCTGGACGACGGCCGGATCCCGGTCATCTCCTCCATCGCCCGCTCGGCGGAGGACAACCACGTCTACAACGTCAACGCCGACACCGCGGCGGCCGCACTCGCCGCCGCGCTGAACGCCGAGACGCTGATGGTCCTCACCGACGTCGAGGGCCTCTACGAGGACTGGCCGAACAGCGACGACGTCATCAGCCGGCTCACCGCCACCCAGCTGGAGAAGCTGCTGCCCGACCTCTCCAGCGGCATGGTGCCCAAGATGCAGGGCTGCCTCCACGCCGTGCGCAACGGCGTCGAGACCGCCCGGGTCATCGACGGCCGGGTCCAGCACTCGATCCTGCTGGAGATCTTCACCGACGAGGGAATCGGCACGATGGTCGTGCCCGACGCAACGCCCGCCGCACGCGCCGGCGCAGAGGGGGAGTCATGAGCAACCAGGAGTTCGCGCAGCGCTGGCAGGGTGCGCTGATGGACAACTACGGCACCCCGCAGCTGCCTCTGGTGCGCGGCGAGGGGCCCCGGGTCTGGGACGCGGAGGGCACCGAGTACCTCGACTTCGTCGGCGGTATCGCCGTCAACGCGCTCGGCCACGCCCACCCCGCAGTGACCGCGGCCGTCTCCGCGCAGATCGCCACCCTCGGCCACGTCTCCAACCTCTACACCGCCGAGCCGCCCATCGCGCTCGCCGAGCGGCTGCTCCAGCTCTTCGGACGCGCGGGCAGGGTCTACTTCTGCAACTCCGGCGCCGAGGCCAACGAAGCGGCCTTCAAGATCGGCCGGCTGACCGGGCGCACCCACATGGTCGCCACCGACGGCGGCTTCCACGGCCGGACCATGGGCAGCCTCGCCCTGACCGGCCAGCCCGCGAAGCGGACCCCGTTCCTCCCGCTGCCGGGCGACGTCACGCACGTGCCGTACGGCGACGCCGAGGCGCTCCGGGCCGCCGTGACCACCGACACCGCGCTGCTGGTCATCGAGCCGGTCCAGGGCGAGAACGGTGTCGTCGTCCCGCCCCGGGGCTATCTGGAGGCGGCCAGGGAGATCACCCGGGCCACCGGCACGCTGCTCGTCCTGGACGAGGTGCAGACCGGGATCGGGCGCTGCGGCCACTGGTTCGAGCACCAGGCCCACCAGGGTGTCGAGCCCGACGTGGTCACGCTGGCCAAGGGGCTCGGCGGCGGACTGCCGATCGGCGCCACCGTGGCGTTCGGTGCCGCGGCCGACCTGCTGAAGCCCGGTCAGCACGGCACCACGTTCGGTGGCAACCCGGTCGCCTGCGCCGCCGGTCTCGCCGTGCTGGACACCCTGTCCGCCGACGGCGCGCTGGACACGGTGAAGCGGCTCGGCGAGCGGATCCGGGAGGGCGTCGAGGACCTCGGCCACCCGCTGGTCTCCCATGTCCGCGGCTCGGGGCTGCTGCTGGGTATCGTGCTCACCGGACCCCTCGCGCAGAAGGTGCAGCAGGCGGCCCAGGGAGCCGGACTCCTGGTGAACGCACCCGCCCCCGACGTCGTACGGCTCATGCCGCCGCTGATCATCGGTGACGCCGAGGTGGACGCGTTCCTGCGGATCCTGCCGGGAGCCCTCGACGCGGCATACGGGGACGGACGATCCGGGGAGTGACGATCCGGAGAATGAGGCGACGACGATGACCGAGGCGCAGGAAACCGATCAGGGCGGGCCGTCGGTGCCACAGACCCGCACGGCACGGCACCGCAGGATCGTGGACATCCTGAACCGTCAGCCGGTGCGCTCGCAGAGCCAGCTGGCCAGACTCCTGTCCGACGACGGGCTGAGCGTCACCCAGGCGACACTCTCCCGCGACCTCGACGAGCTCGGCGCGGTCAAGATCCGCAACACCGGCGGCGAGCTCATCTACGCGGTGCCGAGCGAGGGCGGTTTCCGCACCCCGCAGGCACCGCTCGGGGGGTCGGCGAAGGAGGAGCGGATGCGCCGGCTCTCCGCCGAACTGCTCATCTCGGCGGAGGCCTCGGCCAACCTCGTGGTGCTGCGCACGCCGCCCGGCGCCGCCCAGTTCCTCGCCTCGGCCATCGACCAGGCCGAACTCCGGGAGATCCTCGGCACCATCGCGGGCGACGACACGCTGATGCTGATCAGCCGTGACCCGCTCGGCGGTCAGGCGCTCGCCGACCACCTGCTCCGCCTCGCCCAGAACGACCGCGGAGTTCAGTAACGGGTGATCGCGGTCGGTCCGGACTCCGTCCCGACCGCGATGTGCGGGCGGCGGGACGGGTCGGCCCAGGCCAGGATCCGGTCCATGGCGTCCGCCGGCACCGACACACAACCCGCCGTCGCCCCCTTGCCGTTCACGTGCAGGAAGATCCCGGCGCCCCTGCCCCGCACCGGCCGGTGGTAGTTGAACCCGATGACGAGGGCCCGGGCGTACTGGACGGCGTAGCCGACGAGGTGCTCGGCCTCCTCGGGGCGGCAGTCCGCGGGCCGCGGGTCCACCCACCGGTTGTAGGCGCGCGACGCGTTGTCCTGGCACCACCACGCGCTCTCGACGGCCCGCCGGTAGGGGTAGCGGGTCCCCGGCGCGGCGGCCTCGGTCCCGAAGGCGTACGGCAGGTCGTACAGGCCGGTGGGCGTGGTGTTCGTGCCCTGGGTGCGGGTGGCGCCGTCCGTCAGGCCGTTCGCCCCGAAGCGGGCGGGGGCCGAACCCGCCGCCGTCCAGCGGCCCCCGCGCCGGTCCCACCAGGTGACCGTGCCCGTGGTGGAGTCCGTGCCGGGTGCCTCCGCGGTGATCAGCTGGGTGCCGCCGCCCGTGTCGGCCAGCCGTTCCGGAAGGGGCGCGGGCCCGGAAGGCCGCGCCGCGAGGGAGCCGGTCAGGGCCAGGAGGACCGATGCGGTCACCAGGAGTCTGCGCATGCTCCGGACCGTACGGGGCGCGGCCGGCCGCCCCCACCGCACTGCTCCGTACGGCCCAGCGCCCCACCCCGCGCGGAGACGCCCGCAGGCACAGCCGCACCCGGCCCCGGCGATCCCCCTGCCGCACCGCACCGCACCCGCTCCGACCGGCAGCTTTGACAATGCATGCAGACCATTGCATAGTTATGCCATCACGCCGCGAGGCGGACGCACATCCCTTGCACTCCCGAGGAGCACGCAGTGAGCAACGGCACCGGAAACAGCGACGTACGCCTCTGGGGCGGCCGTTTCGCCGACGGTCCGGCCGAGGCGCTGGCCAAGCTGTCCGCGTCCGTCCACTTCGACTGGCGGCTGGCCCCCTACGACATCGCCGGCTCCCGTGCCCACGCGCGCGTGCTCACCGGGGCGGGGCTGCTCACCGACGACGAGCTGACCCGGATGACCGAGGGCCTGGACGCGCTGGAGGCCGCCGTCGCCGACGGCTCGTTCACCGGCACCATCGCCGACGAGGACGTGCACACCGCGCTGGAGCGCGGCCTCCTGGAGCGGCTCGGCCCGGACCTCGGCGGAAAGCTGCGCGCCGGCCGGTCCCGCAACGACCAGGTCGCCACCCTCTTCCGGATGTACCTGCGCGACCACGCCCGGATCATCGGCGGGCTGGTGGCCGAGCTCCAGGACGCGCTGGTGGGACTGGCCGAGGCGCACCCCGACGTCGCCATGCCCGGCCGTACGCACCTCCAGCACGCCCAGCCCGTCCTCTTCGCCCACCACGTCCTCGCGCACGTGCAGTCCCTCTCCCGGGACGCCGAGCGGCTGCGGCAGTGGGACGAGCGGACCGCGGTGTCCCCGTACGGTTCCGGAGCGCTGGCCGGATCCTCGCTCGGCCTGGACCCCGAGGCGGTCGCCGCGGACCTCGGCTTCGAGCACGGGTCCGTCGCCAACTCCATCGACGGCACCGCGTCCCGCGACTTCGTCGCCGAGTTCGCCTTCATCACCGCGATGATCGGCGTCAACCTCTCCCGGATCGCCGAGGAGGTCATCATCTGGAACACGAAGGAGTTCTCCTTCGTCACGCTCCACGACGCCTTCTCCACCGGCTCCTCGATCATGCCGCAGAAGAAGAACCCGGACATCGCCGAGCTGGCCCGGGGCAAGTCCGGCCGCCTGATCGGCAACCTGACCGGCCTGATGGCGACCCTGAAGGCCCTCCCGCTCGCCTACAACCGCGACCTCCAGGAGGACAAGGAGCCGGTCTTCGACTCCTGCGACCAGCTGGAGATCCTGCTCCCGGCCTTCACCGGGATGATGGCCACGCTCACGGTCCACCGGGAGCGCATGGAGGAGCTGGCCCCGGCCGGCTTCTCGCTCGCCACCGACATCGCCGAATGGCTCGTCAAGCAGGGCGTCCCCTTCCGGGTGGCGCACGAGGTCGCGGGCGAGTGCGTGAAGGTCTGCGAGCAGGAGGGCATCGAGCTCGACGAGCTCACCGACGAGCAGTTCGCGAAGATCTCCGGTCACCTCACCCCCGAGGTGCGCACCGTGCTGAACGTCCCCGGCGCACTCGCCTCCCGCAACGGGCGCGGCGGTACGGCGCCCTCGGCCGTGGCCGTCCAGCTGGCCGAGGTGAAGGCCGACCTGGTGACGCAGCACGCCTGGGCGACGGCGCGCGGCTGATTCGCAGGCGTCGCGGGCTACGTTGACGGGAAGGCGTTCGGAACCGACCCCGAGGAGCCCGCGATGCCCTTCTCCCGCCTGAACCGAGCGACCACCCCGACCTCGCACATCGGGCTCGGCCTGGCCGCCGTCGGCAGGCCCGGCTACATCACCCCGCACCGCGAGCGGGACCTGCCCGGCGACCGCGGTGTGGACGCCCTGCGCGTCCGCACCCACGAACTCCTGGACGCCGCCTACGCCCAGGGCGTGCGCTACTTCGACGCCGCCCGTTCCTACGGCCGGGCCGAGGAGTTCCTCGCCGAGTGGCTGACCGCCCGCCCCGAGGCGACGGACGCGGTCATCGGCAGCAAGTGGGGCTACACCTACACCGGTGACTGGCGGCCGGACGCCGAGGAGCACGAGGTCAAGGACCACTCGCTCGCCGCCTTCGAGCGCCAGCACGCCGAGACGGCCGCGCTGCTCGGCGACCGGGTCGACCTCTACCAGATCCACTCGGTGACCCCCGACAGCCCCGCGCTCGGCGACAAGGACCTGCACGCGCGGCTCGCCGGGCTGGCCGCCGGGGGCACCACGGTCGGCTTCTCCACGAGCGGCCCCGGACAGGCCGACGCCATCCGGGCGGCCCTCGCCGTGACCGTGGACGGCGAGCCCCTCTTCCGCACCGTCCAGGCCACCTACAACGCCCTGGAGACCTCCGCCGGGGCGGCCCTCGCCGAGGCGCACGACGCCGGGGTCACCGTGATCGTCAAGGAGGCCATGGCCAACGGCCGGCTCGCCGGCACCGAGGCACCCGCCGTCGTCCGCGCGATCGGGGCCGAGGCCGGGCTGGACGCCGACGCCGTCGCCCTGGCGCTCGTCCTGCGCCTGCCGTGGGCGGGCGTCGTCCTGTCCGGCGCGGCCACCGTCACCCAGCTGGCGGCCAACCTGCACGCGCCGCTGCTCGACCTCGACCCGGAGCGGCTGGACCGGCTGGCCGCCCTGGTGGAGGAGCCGGAGGCGTACTGGCGCCACCGCGCCGCACTGCCCTGGAGCTGACCGGCCCGCCCCGCGCGCCGCGCACGGAACCCCGTCGGCCGGAGCCGCGGTCCCGCGCCGGGCGCGGGGCGGCGTCCGGCGCGGCGTCCGGTCCACACGGCCCGGCCGGCGCGGGCGGCGAAGCCCTCCCGCGGCAGCCCCGCCCGGGCGCCGGTCCGCCGGAGCGGGGCCGGCCGGCATGCGACCGCCCGGCATGCGACCGCCCGGGCCGCCGCAGGGGCGGCCCGGCCCACGTACCGGCCTCGGGGCGGCGCGCCGCGCAGGACCTCCCGCACATGATCGCCGAGTTGCTCCCCGGCGGAGCACGCCGGAGCGTGGAGAAATGAGCAGCACCTTCTCGCGGGCGGGCGTCACGGGCGACGAGCACCACCCGGGCCGGTGGATCGCCCTCGCGGTCCTCGTCCTCGCGGTGCTGCTGGTCGCCGTCGACGCCACCGTCCTCGGCCTGGCCACGCCCTTCCTCAGCGAGGACCTCGAACCGACCGCGACCCAGCTGCTGTGGATCGGCGACGTCTACTCCTTCGTCATCGCCGGGCTGCTGGTCTCCATGGGCAGCCTCGGCGACCGCATCGGCCGGAAGAAGCTGCTGCTGACCGGTGCGACCGCCTTCGGCGCGGTCTCCCTGCTCAACGCCTACGCGACGAGCCCCGAGATGATGATCGTGGCCAGGGCCCTGCTCGGGGTCGCGGGCGCCACGCTGATGCCGTCCACCCTCGCCCTGATCCGCAACCTCTTCCACGATCCGCGCGAACGCAGCCTCGCCGTCGGCATCTGGGGTGCCATGGCCGCGGCCGGGGCCGCCGTCGGCCCGGTCGTGGGCGGACTTCTGCTGGAGCACTTCTGGTGGGGCTCGGTCTTCCTGATCAACCTGCCCGTGATGGCGGTCCTCGTCGCCGTCGGCAGCAGGATGATCCCCGAGTCCAGGAACCCGGCGCCGGGCCCCTGGGACCTGCCCAGCGTGGGGCTGTCCCTGGTCGGCATGATCGGCGTCGTGTACGCGATCAAGGAGGCCGCCGCCCACGGCGTGAGCGGGGGGAACGTCGCCGCGGCGGTCGCCGGGCTGCTGGCCCTCACCTGGTTCGTACGCCGCCAGCTCACTCTTCCGGCGCCGCTGCTGGACATGCGGCTCTTCCACCACCGCGGCTTCTCCGGCGCGGTCCTCGCCGACCTGCTGACCATCCTCGGCCTCTCCGGGATCGTCTTCTTCCTCTCGCAGTTCCTCCAGCTGGTCCAGGGCCGGGGACCGCTGGAGGCCGGCCTCGCCGAACTGCCTGCGGCCGTCGGCGCGGTGACCGCGGGGCTGCTGGCCGGGCGGGTGGCGCGCCGCTACTCCGTGCGCTCCGTCGTCGCCCTCGGGCTCGGGGCCATCGGCGTGTGCCTCGCCGTGGTCACGGTGATCCACAAGGAGACCGCGTACCCCCTGATCGGGGCGCTGCTGCTGGTGGTGGGCGTCGGTGCGGGATTCGCCTTCACCGTCACCTCCGACGTCATCCTCTCCAGCGTCCCCAAGGAGCAGGCGGGCTCCGCGTCGGCGGTGTCCGAGACGGCGTACGAGCTCGGCGCGGCCCTCGGCATCGCCCTGCTCGGATCCATCGTCACCGGGGTCTACAAGGGCTTCGGCACCCCCGAGGGCATCCCGGCCGCCGCGGCGGCGGCGGCCCACGAGTCGCTCGGCGGGGCCGTGGAGGCGGCGGGGCGGCTGCCGGCGCCCCAGGGCGGCGAACTCGTCGTCGCGGCCCAGGAGGCCTTCGTCAACGGGCTGCGGGTGTCGGCGGCGGTCGGTGCCGTCGTCCTGCTCGCGACCGCGGTGTCCGCCTGGTACCTGCTGCGCGGCCAGAGACTGGAGGAGGGGATCATCCCCGACGAATGAGAGGCCCGGCGCACCATCGCGCCGGGCCTCCGGGACGTACCCGAACGGGTCAGGCGGCCTTGGCCTTCGTGGCGTACATGTCGACGTACTCCTGACCGGACAGCCGCATCACCTCGGCCATCACGGAGTCGGTGACGGCCCGCAGGACGTAGCGGTCGCGGTCCATGCCCTCGTACCGGGAGAACTCCATCGGCTCACCGAAGCGGACCGTCACCTTGCCCGGGCGGGGCAGGCCGGCGCCGCCCGGCTGCAGCTTGTCCGTGCCGATCATCGCGAACGGCACGACCGGCGCGCCGGTCATCAGGGTCAGCCGGGCGATCCCGGTGCGGCCCCGGTAGAGGCGGCCGTCGGGGGAGCGGGTGCCCTCGGGGTAGATGGCGAAGGCCTGCCCCTCCTCCAGCACCCGACGGCCCGTCATCAGCGCCGCGACACCGCCGCGGCCACCGTCGCGGTCGACCGGGATCATGCCGCAGCCCGTGAAGAACCACGCCATCGCCCGGCCCTTGAGGCCCTTGCCGGTCACGTACTCGTCCTTGCCGATGTAGAACACCGGCCGGTCGCAGCAGATCGGCATGATCATGGAGTCGATGAACGTCAGGTGGTTGCCCGCCAGGATCACCGGACCGGTCCCCGGGATGTTCTCCACGCCTTCCACCTGGGGCCGGAAGAGCAGACGCAGGATCGGTCCGAGCACTGCCTTGATGACCGTGAGTCGGGACAACGCGTCCTCCGGTGTCGTGGCCGGGCGGCCGGGGCGGAAAGTCGTGAGGGTATGTGCAGGTGAGGACGATACTCGCGGGTGCCGCCTCCGCGCACATCGGGTTCACGCGGCCGATACGCAGTGTTGACGCGTGTTTCCGCCGTGTTCGTCCACGGGCCGCCCCACCGATGGCGCAGCCGCCTACCATCAAGCCTCCCCCGAAGGTGCCGGACATCACAGGCGAGGAGCATTCATGACAGACCGCGCGCAGACTGCACCCGGTCGGCGGACCCTCCTGGGAGCCGCCGTCCTCGGTACGACGGCACTCGCCGCGTCCGGAACCGCGCACGCCGCCGGGCGTGGCGCGCCCGCCGACCGGGGCGCCGGGCACGGCTCCTACCGGGACCTGCCGGTGCCCACCGTCATCGGACACCGGGGCGCCAGCGGCTACCGGCCCGAACACACGCTCGGCTCCTACCGGCTGGCCCTGGACCTGGGCGCGCACATCGTCGAACAGGACCTCGTGCCGACCCGGGACGGCCACCTCGTCTGCCGGCACGAGAACGACATCACCGGCACCACCGACGTCGCCGAGCACCCCGAGTTCGCGGGCCGCAGGACCACCAAGCGGATCGACGGCGCGTCCCTCACCGGCTGGTTCACCGAGGACTTCACCCTCGCCGAGCTGAAGACGCTCCGCGCCACGGAGCGGATCCCCGGCAACCGCCAGGAGAACACGGTCTACGACGGGCGCTGGGAGATCCCCACGTTCGAAGAGGTCCTGCGCTGGGCCGACGAGGAGGGCCGCAGGCGCGGCAGGGCCGTCTGGCTCTACGTCGAGACCAAGCACCCCAGCTACTTCCGGAGCCTGGGCCTCGGCCTGGAGGAGCCCCTCGCCCGGCTGCTGCGCCGCCACGGACGCCACCGGGCGGACTCCGCGCTGATCCTCCAGTCCTTCGAGCCGAGCTCCGTGCGGCGGCTCGCGGACCTCGTCGCCACGCCCCGGGTCGTCCTGCTGTCCGGGGCCGGCGAACGCCCCTGGGACTTCGTCGAGTCCGGCGACCCCCGCACCGTCGCCGACCTGGTCACGCCCGCGGGGCTGAAGTGGATCGCGTCGTTCGCGCAGGGCATCGGCCCCACCCTGGACCTGGTCGTCCCCCGGGACGGCGCCGGACGGCTGACCACCCCCACCTCGCTGGTCGCGGACGCGCACGCCCGGGGCCTGGTCGTGCACCCGTACACGATGCGCAACGAGAACACCTTCCTGGCCGCCGACTTCCGCCGCGGCACCGACCCGAACGCCTACGGCGACGTGTTCGGCGCCCTGCGCGTGTACTTCGGGACGGGCATCGACGGGATCTTCTCCGACAACCCCGACACCGCCCTGCTCGCGGCGGCCGACTTCACCGCCGGCTCCGCAGAGAGCTGAGACCGGGGGACCGGGCCGGGGGCGTCAGCCGCCCGGCCCGCATGCCCCGGTCGGGTGGAGCTCCCCGGGGCCGGCAACCGGCCCCGTCCGGGCGGCGTTGACCCGGCATGACTCCTGATGATCATGTCCCGCCCGCGTCTGCACAGGCCCCTGCCGTCCCCGTCCCTGCACATGTCCCGTCCGCCGCCCCGGTCCCCGCGGCGGACGGCCCCGCGGAGCGCGCCGTCCGCACCCTGCACGCGCTGGTGCGCGCGGAGGCGGCGGCCGAGGCCCAGTGCGCCGGGTTCGAGGCCGCCGACCTCGAACAGGCCGTCTGGCTCCGGCTGCTGGAGCGGCGGCCCGGCCCGGTGGTGCCCGCGGACCCGGTGCGCTGGGTCCGCACCGCGGTCCGCGCGGAGGCCCGGGTCGCCCGCCGCAGGATCCGGCGCGAACGCGCCTACGGCACGGGCGAACCCCCGGGCGATTGGTCCGGCTGCCCCGAGCGGATCACCGTGGGCACCGACGAACGCCGCGCGCTGCACGCCGCGGTGGGCCGGCTGCCCGGCCGGTGCCCGCGCTTACTCGGGGCGATGCTGGCCGACCACGACCCCACGTACCGGGAGATCGCAGGGGAGTTGGGTATGTCACAGGGCAGTTTGGGCCCGATGCGTTCCCGATGCCTGGGATGTCTGCGCAGAATGCTGACGGCGGAGGTTGTGGCTCCTGAACCGTGGGGAATGGAGCGGTAGACAACCGGCGGAGCAGGTGAGCGGGAGGCATGCGCACATGGGCAAGAGCGTGACCATCTCGGCGGCGACGGCACAGGACGTCGAGCAGATTTTCAGACTCCAGTACCTCTGTTTCCAGAGCGAGGCGGAGCTCTACGGCAACTACCGGATCGAGCCGCTCGTGCAGTCCCTCGACTCCGTACGGGACGAAGTCGGCGCGGACCTGGTGTTCGTGGCCCGGCTGGGCGACGAGGTCGTGGGATCCGTGCGCGGCTTCACCGACGCGGACGGCACCGGCCGGATCGGAAAGCTCTGCGTCCACCCCAGGCTCCGCAAGCACGGCCTCGGCACTCGTCTCCTGCGCGCCGCCGAGTCCGCCCTGACGGACGGGCGTGCGGCCACCCGCTTCCGGCTGCACACCGGCGAGCGCAGCGAGGGAAGTCTGCGGCTCTACCGCAAGGCGGGCTACGCCCGGGTGGGCAACACCACCGGGGGCGACGGGGTCCGGATGGTCCTGCTGGAGAAGGACGCCGACGCGCCGGCCTTCGTGGCCAGCGCCTGAACCGCTCCCGCGACGCCCGGGGTCAGGCCCTGCGCGCCCGGCGCAGCCAGATCATCCCGGTGACCGGCAGGATCACCGGGATGAACAGGTAGCCCATGCCGAACTCCGACCAGACCGTGCTGTCGGGGAAGGCGGACGGCTCCAGCCGCGTCCAGGCGCCGACGACCAGCACGCCCGCGAGCTCGGCGGCGCAGCACAGCAGCGCCGCCCTGCGCGCCCTCTCCCCGCCCCGCACCAGCGAGTACGTGATGAAGCCGTACACGACCGCGGCCACGGCCGAGAGGACGTAGGCGAGCGGCGCCCGGCCGAAGTCCAGGATCATCTCGACGATCGAACGGGACGCGGCGGCCACGGTGAACACCCCGTAGAACCAGACCAGCACCCGGCCGGGACCGGAACCGAGCTCGAACCGCTGCCGCTGCTCCGGTGCGTCGTGCTGCGGGGCGGGCGCCCCGGTGCGGTCGGTGTCGCTCATCGTCAGTTTCCCCAGATGTCGTAGAGCCGTACTTCGAGCACGGCGAGGACGACCGCTCCGGCCGCCACCGTCACCGAACCCCAGCGGGTGCGTTCCGACAGCGACAGGAACCCCGCCGCCGGTACGGCGGCGAAAGCGCCGATCAGGTACGCGATGAAGATCGTCATGCCCTGCTCGGGCCGCTCGCCCCGCGCCAGCTGCACGATCCCCACGACCAGCTGCGCCAGCGCCAGCACGGACACGACGGCCATGCCGATGAAGTGCCAGTCCTTCGTGGGCTGGTCCCGGCAGGCGGCGACTCCGCACCAGGCGGCGAGGGCGAGCGCGGTCACGGCGACCGCGACCGTCAGGGCGTCAAGCATGCAGTGAGGGTATTACGGACGTACCGAGCCGCCGCGTGCGGGCCCGGCGCGGGACGGGGCGGCGCGGGCGTCCCGGGAAGCGTGGCCTTGACCACAGGCGTGCCGTGCATGATCGCGTCACCACCGGTACGGGCACCGGGCCGCGCCCGCGTTCACGCAGGTCACAGCGCTGTGGGTCTGCGGTCGGGCCGGACCGCGCGAGCTGGACACGCAGTCCGCTATGCGGACACGGCGGATCACCGGAACGTTACGTCTGTTTTACTTGCGCCATGACCACGACGAGCTACCGCAGCCCTGCGACCGAGGCGATCCTGACGCCCGGTGCTCGTTGTATGTGTCGAATGCGCGCCTTCTGAGGGCCCCCGCCGAGCCTCGCGCCCCGAAGCGAGACCGCGCCCGCGCCGCCCGTGGACCGGTCCGGCCCGGGCACACGTCCCGCCCCGGCCCGCCCGCCGGAATCCGGACCGTGCCGGGACTCCCACCGGTCGACCACCGAGAACAGTCCCATCAGACGAATGCCCCGTGCCCGGCGGACACCGCGCCGCGCACTCGACAGTGACGGAAACCCTGTGATCACCACTTCGGGCCTCACGAAGGTCTACCAGTCACGCGGCCGCGAGGTCACCGCCCTCGACGGCGTGGACCTGCACGTCCGCGAGGGCGAGGTCTACGGCGTCATCGGACAGAGCGGCGCCGGCAAGTCCTCCCTCATCCGCTGCGTCAACCTGCTCGAACGCCCCACCTCGGGGACCGTGACGGTCGACGGCCAGAACCTCACGGCCCTCGCGGGCCGGGGCCGCCGGGCCGGCAAGGACCTCCGCCGGGCGCGCAGCCGCATCGGCATGGTCTTCCAGCACTTCAACCTGCTGGACTCGCGCACCGTGCGCGACAACGTCGAGCTCCCCCTGGAGATCCTCGGGATCTCCGGACAGGCACGCACCCGCAAGGCGCTCGAACTCCTCGACCGCGTCGGCCTCGCCGACAAGGCCAAGTCCTACCCCGGCCAGCTGTCCGGGGGGCAGAAGCAGCGCGTCGGCATCGCCCGCGCCCTCGCGGGCGACCCGAAGGTGCTCCTCTCCGACGAGGCGACCTCCGCGCTGGACCCCGAGACCACCCGCTCGATCCTGCACCTGCTGCGCGACCTCAACCAGGAGCTCGGCCTCACCGTCCTGCTCATCACGCACGAGATGGACGTCGTCAAGACCGTCTGCGACTCGGCCGCGCTGATGAAGAAGGGCCGTGTCGTCGAGGCGGGCACCGTCGGCGCCCTGCTGGCCACCCCCGGCTCCGAACTGGCCCACGAGCTGTTCCCGGTGGGCGGCGCCGGTTCCGGCCCCGGAGCCACCGTCGTCGACGTCACCTTCCACGGCGAGGCCGCGGCCCAGCCGGTGATCTCGCAGCTCTCCCGCACGTACAACATCGACATCTCGATCCTCGGCGCCGCGATGGACACGGTCGGCGGCAAGCAGATCGGGCGCATGCGGATCGAGCTGCCCGGACGCTTCGAGGAGAACGTCGTCCCGATCGGCTTCCTGCGCGAACAGGGCCTCCAGGCCGAGGTCGTGGACGGTGACCCCGCCACCGACGGCCCCGCCGCCACCGCACCCGCCGGGGCCGGTGCGGCCACCGGAACCACCACGATCACCCAGGAGGTGGCGAAGTGACCTGGTCCGAAATGCAGCCGCTGCTCTCGCAGGGCACCGTCGACACCCTCTACATGGTGCTCTGGTCCACGCTCGTCACCGTCGTCGGCGGGCTTCCGCTCGGCATCCTGCTCGTCCTCACCGACAAGGGCGGACTGCTGCAGAACACCGTGGTGAACAAGGTCGTCGGCGTGGTCGTGAACATCGGCCGCTCGCTGCCCTTCATCATCCTGCTGATCGCGCTGATCCCCTTCACCACCTGGGTCGTCGGCACCTTCATCGGACCGTCCGCGATGATCGTGCCGCTCGCCATCGGCGCCATCCCCTTCTTCGCGCGGCTCGTCGAGACCGCGGTGCGCGAGGTCGACCACGGACTCGTCGAGGCCGTCCAGTCGATGGGCGGCTCGGTCCCCACCATCGTCCGCAAGGTCCTGCTGCCGCAGGCGCTGCCCTCGCTGGTCTCCGGCGTCACCACCACCGTCATCGTGCTCATCGGCTACTCCGCGATGGCCGGCGCGGTCGGCGGCGAAGGGCTCGGCTCCAAGGCCGTCACCTACGGATTCCAGCGCTTCGACAACCAGTTCATGCTCATCACCGTCGTGCTGCTCATCGTGATCGTGACCGTGGTCCAGCTGATCGGCGACGGAGCCGTACGCCTGCTGGCCCGACGGGGCCGCACCACCTCCTGACCTTCCCTCCCCCCAGAAGCCCGAACTCCTTGTCCGGGCGCACCACCCACCACCGGAAAGAGGCACTCTTCGTGCGCAGGAACATCAAGATCACCGCTGCCGCCGCGGCCACCGCCGCCCTCGCCCTCGGGCTCAGCGCCTGCGGCACCGACTCCGACCCCGCCGCCAAGGGCGAGACCGGTGCGAAGGCGGACACCTCCAAGGCGCTCGTCGTCGCCGCGTCCCCGACGCCGCACGCCGACATCCTGAACTACGTCAAGAAGAACCTGGCGGAGAAGGCCGGCCTCAAGCTGGAGGTCAAGGAGTTCACGGACTACGTCCTGCCGAACACCGCCACCGAGAACGGCCAGGTCGACGCCAACTTCTTCCAGCACAAGCCCTACCTGGACGACTTCAACAAGAAGAACAAGACCCACATCGTCCCGGTGGTCGACGTCCACCTGGAGCCCCTCGGCCTCTACTCCAAGAAGATCAAGGACGTGAAGGACATCAAGGCGGGCCAGACCGTCGCCGTCCCCAACGACACCACCAACGAGGGCCGTGCGCTCCAGCTGCTCGCCGAGAACGGGCTGATCACCGTCAAGGACGGCGTCGGCACCAACGCCAAGCTCAGCGACATCACGGACAAGAAGGGCCTGGAGTTCAAGGAGATCGAGGCCGCCACCGTGCCCCGCGCCCTGGACGACGTCGACGCCGCCGTCATCAACGGCAACTACGCCATCGAGGCCGACCTGAAGCCCGGCCAGGACTCCCTGGTGCTGGAGAAGGCCGACGGCAACCCGTACGCCAACTTCCTCGCCGTCAAGGAGGGCAACGAGGAGGACCCCCGCGTCCAGAAGCTCGCGAAGCTCCTCAACTCCGACGAGGTCAAGAAGTTCATCGAGGACACCTACAAGGGCTCGATCATCCCCGCCTTCGGCGCTCCCGTCACCTCCTGACACCCGGGCACCACCTGCCCCGAGCCCCGTCCCCCCGCACCGGGAGGGCGGGGCTCCGCCGAGCGGACCCGGCCATGCGCCCGCACCGTCCGATGCTGCATGCTGGTGGCTTTACACGGTCTTCGGCATGGAGCTGCGCATGAATACCACCTTCCCGTCCATCTCCATCAGCACGGACCGGTTGGTGCTGCGCCCCTTCGACATGGCCGACGTCCCCGCGTACATCGAGATGATGAACGACGAGCTGGTCACCGCCTGGACCGACGCACCGCACCCCTACACCCAGGTCGACGCCGAACGGTGGGTCCGCAGGATCGCGCCCGCCGAGCGGACCCAGGGCAACGGCATCGTCTTCGCCGTCACCGAGTTCCTCACCCAGCGCCTCGTCGGCTCGGTGCGGCTCCTCAACACCGACCGGCGCACCCTCGCCGCCGAGGTCCGCTACATCACCGCGCCCTGGGCACGCGGTGAGGGGTACGCCACCGAGTCCGTGCTGGCCCTCGCCGAGTGGCTCTTCCGCGACCAGGGCTTCGAGCGCATCGAACTGCGCACCCCCGCCGGGAACACGGCCTCCCAGCAGGTCGCCCAGAAGCTGGGCTGCATCAGCGAGGGCGTTCTGCGCAACGCCCGCATAGCCAGGACCGCCACCGAGGACGGAGGATGGACCGACATCAGGACCGACCTCATCGTGTGGGGGCTCCTGCCCGAGGACCTGGAGGGCGTCGCCGAGCAGCTGGCCGACGCGGGCGGCTACGGCACGTACAACGACTGGAACTGACCTCCGCCGCGCGCTTCGGGAGCCCCCGGCGGGCCGTTGGTACGGACCGGATACGCTCACCCTTGCTCCGCCCGCCCGCGCGGAGTTGCCGCCTGCTCACACCCCTGGAGAATGACGACGATGGCCGATCGGGTCACGGTGATCGGCTGGGACGGCTCGCCACTGACCAGAGCGGCCACGGCGGCGCTCTCGGCGGCCACGCTCGTCGCCGGCGCCGGCCACCACCTCGCGCTCCCCGAAATCCCCGAACGCGCCGAGCGCATCCGGCTCGGCAGCGTGGACCTGGCCGCCCGCAGGATCGCCGGCCACCGCGGCAGCGCCGTGGTCCTGGCCGACGGCGACCCCGGCTTCTTCGGCGTCGTCCGCACCCTCCACAAGCCCGAACACGGGCTGGAGGTCGAGGTGGTCCCGGCCGTCTCGTCCGTCGCCGCCGCCTTCGCCCGCGCCGGAATGCCCTGGGACGACGCCCAGATCGTCGTCGCCCACCCGCGCACCCTGCGCCGCGCGGTCAACGTCATACGCTCCCACCACAAGGTGGCCGTGCTGACGTCCCCCGGAGCGGGCCCCGTCGAACTCGCCCTGCTGCTCGACGGCGTCCACCGCACCTTCGTGATCTGCGAGGAACTGGGCACCGCACGGGAACGCGTCACCGTCCTCACCTCGGACAAGACGGCGGACCACACCTGGCGCGACCCCAACGTCGTCATCGTGATCGGCGGTGGCCCCGAGGCCGCCGCGAACGGCGCCTGGATCGCCGGCCGCCGCTCCGCCGACCCCGAGGGCGTCCGTGGATGGGCCCTGCCCGCCCCCGCCCACACCGGGACGGGCGACCGGAGCGAGGCGGGCGAGGGGGAGTCGCCCGGCCTCCGCGCGGCCCAGCTGGCCCGGCTCGGCCCCCGCACCGGCGACCTGGTCTGGGACATCGGGTGCGGCGGCGGCGCGTTCGCCGTGGACGCGGCCCGCTTCGGCGCGGCGGTGCTCGCCGTGGACGGCGAACCGGACGCCTGCGCGCGCACGACGGCCGCCGCCCGCAGGTTCCAGGTGGCCGTCCAGGTCGTCCGGGGCACGGCCCCGCACGTACTGGAACGCCTGCCCGAGCCCGACGTCGTGCGCATCGGCGGGGGCGGGGTCCCCGTCGTCACGGCGGTCGCCGACCGGCGGCCGGAACGTATCGTCACCCATGCCTCGAACCGTGACGAGGCGGAGGCGCTGTGCGCGGCCCTCACGGAGAACGGCTACACCGTCGAGTGCACGCTGCTCCAGTCCGTGGACCTGCACACCTCCACCTGGGCGGAGCGCGAACGCTCCGTCGTCTTCCTGCTCTCCGCGGTGCGTTCCGATCTCGCCCCCTGAAGCGTTCGCGGGGGAGCGCGAGGTAGGCTGACCGATTGTTGTACCGCGCCCGGCTGTTCGACGGTTCGTTCGTCAATGTCCGGAAAAGGGGACCGTTTTGGTCCGCGATGTGGTACAGCGCAACCGGGGGACGCGCAACGTGGCGCATTCCACAGCGAGCCCGGGCGGAAGTGTCTGGCGCGTCGGCTGACGGCCGCGAGAAGGTACACCTCCGCGCGCGTCTCGTGCCGCGCGGGGGGCCCGCTCGTTCTTGTTGACGAGCGCCGGCGTGCCGTGGTTCGGGCATCCCGGACGAAGGGCGAAGGAGCACTGACGATGGGCGAGGGGTACGCATGACTGACACCGGCCAGATCCCGGGCGAGGGACTGCCGGAGGACGCAGGCATGGTGGAGCAGCCGGGCGTCCCCGCGCCGGACGCCTACACCTACCTCGAACCCTCCGAGCCTGCCGCCGAGGACGACGACCTGCTGCTGATGCCCGCCGCCCAGGGGGCGTGGAGCGACGCCCCGGCCGCACCCGCCGCCGCGTCCGCGCAGGTCCCGCCGCAGGGCCAGGCCGCGAACGGCACGCACGGGTCCCCTGCGGCGGGCGTCGGGGGCGTCCGCATCCCGGCGCACATGCCCGTCCAGGTCCCGGTCGCCGCCGCGCCCGGCCGGCGTCCGCTGCACCGCGGCCCGGCGTCCACCGAGGCCCCCTCCTACGGCGGTTCGCACACCGGCGGAGTGGTCCGCTCGCTCGCGGACCGGGGACCGGCCGGTCCGCAGAACCCGAACCCCGTGCCCGTGCGGCACGCCGGACCGCCCACCATCGGTCCCGAGTACTTCGAGGTCCCGGCCGACGCCGGGGCCGCCCTGCCCGGCCCGCAGGTGGGCGAGATGCCGCCGCAGGGCGCCCCGGCCTGGGGCGCGCCCGAGCCCGTGCCGGCCCCGGAGCCGGTCGCGGTGCCGGAGGCCGCTGTGCCCGCCCCGGAGCCGGTGCCGGCCCCGGAGCCGGTCGCGGTGCCCGTGGCCGCCGCCGAGCCCGAGGCCGCGGCGGAACCGGCGGTCGTGCCGGAGGCGGCGGTGGAACCGGCGGTCGCGCCGGAGGCCGCTGTGCCGGAGGTCGTGGTGCCCGAGGCGGTTGCGGCGCCGGAGGCCGTGGTGCCCGAGGCCGCTGGGGAACCGGCGGCGGTGCCCGAGGCCGCGCTGCCTGAGGCGGTCGTGGTGCCGGAGGCGGTTGCGGCGCCTGAGCCCGTGGCCCCCGAGACTGTAGACATGCCCGAGGCGGTGGAGGCGCCCGAGGCCGCCGTGCCCGAGGAGCCCGTCGTACCCGCCGAGCCGGTCGTCCCCGCCACGCCCGTGGTCTCCGCAGAAACGGTCGCTCCGCAGCCGGTGGCGGTCCAGGACGCTCCCGTCGAGCCCGCGGACGAAGCGGTGAGCGAGGTCCCGGTCGCCGCCCCCGCCGAGGTCCCGGTCGAGGCGCCCGCCGAGACGGTCCCCGAGACGGCTGTTCCGGCTGTCCCCGTCGAGCCCGCGGCGCCGCTCGCGGCCGACGAGGCCCCCGAAACCGTCGCCGCGCCGGCCGGGCCCGAGCCGGTGGTCGAGCCCGAGCCGGTGGTCGAGCCCGAGCCGCCGGCCGAGCCCGTGAGTGCACCGGTCGCCGAGCCCGAGCCCGAGCCGGTGGCCGAGACGGTCGCTCCTGAGCCTGCGGTCGTGGTCGAGCCCGTGGCCGAGCCCGCGCCCGTCGTGGCGGAGCCCGAGCCGGCCGTACCCGAGGCCACAGTGGTCGCCGAGGTCCCGGACGCGCCGGAGGCCCCGGAGACTCCGCAGGCGGTCGACGTCCAGCAGCCCGAGATCCAGCCCGAGCCCGTCGCGGAGGACGTACCGGCCGCCGGACCGCAGATCCTCGCCGCGGTCGAGCCCGACAGCGGGCCCGAGGTCGTCGAGGCCCCGGAGGCCGCCCCCGCAGCCGAGGACCCCGTGGTCGACCCGTCGCTCGCGGAGCCCCTCGCGGTCGCGGTGCCCGTCACCGAGATCCCCCCGGCCGAGGCCCAGGCACCCGCCGCGGAAGCCCCGGCCGAAGCCCTCCCCGCCGAAGCCCTCCCCGCCGAAGCCCTCCCCGTCGCGCCCGCGGAGGAACCGCAGGCCGCCGAGGAACCGCAGGCCACCGAGACACCGGCCGAAGCCGAGGCCACCGAACCCGGCACCGAACCCGGCATCGAAGCCGAGGCCGGCGCCGAAGCCGGGGCCCAGCCGCCGCCCGAGGCTGCCGAGACCGCTCAGGCCACCGAGGCCGCAGCGGCCCCCGTCGCCCCTCCGGCCCCCGGCTACGACGACGCCGAGCGCGAAGCCGTCCTGCGGGTCATGCGGGAGCGCCGGGACATCCGCAACGGTTTCCGCAGCGACCCCATCCCGCACGAGGTCCTCCTCCGCGTCCTGGAGGCCGCCCACACCGCGCCGAGCGTCGGACACTCGCAGCCCTGGGACTTCGTCGTCATCCGCTCCGCCGAGACGCGCCGTTCCATGCACGAACTGGCCCAGCGCCAGCGGGAGGCGTACGCCAAGTCGCTGCCCAAGGCCCGGGCCAAGCAGTTCAAGGAACTGAAGATCGAGGCCATCCTCGACACACCGGTGAACATCGTCGTCACCGCCGACCCCACCCGCGGCGGACGCCACACCCTGGGCCGGCACACCCAGCCGCAGATGGCCCCGTACTCCTCGGCGCTCGCCGTGGAGAACCTGTGGCTCGCCGCCCGCGCCGAGGGCCTCGGCGTCGGCTGGGTCAGCTTCTTCGACGAGCGCGAGATGGTCCGTGCGCTCGGCCTGCCCGAGCACCTCGAAGTCGTCGCCTACCTCTGCGTCGGCTACGTCGACGAGTTCCCCGAGGAGCCCGAGTTGATGCAGGCCGGCTGGGCCAAGCGACGCCCCCTGTCCTGGGTGGTCCACGAGGAGACGTACGGCCGGCGTGCGCTCCCCGGCGAGGAGCCGCACAACCTCCTCCAGGAGACCATCGCCGGCATCCGCCCGCTGGACGCCAAGGCGCTCGGTGAGGCGTGGGAGCGGCAGAAGCGGATGACGAAGCCCGCCGGTGCGCTCGGCATGCTGGAGATCATCTCCGCCCAGCTGTCCGGACTGTCGCGGCTGTGCCCGCCGCCCGTCCCCGAGCCCGCCGCCGTCGCGATCTTCGCCGGTGACCACGGGGTCCACGCCCAGGGCGTCACGGCGTGGCCGCAGGAGGTCACCGGCCAGATGGTCGCCAACTTCCTCGGTGGCGGCGCCGTCTGCAACGCCTTCGCCGCCCAGGTGGGCGCCGAGGTCTGCGTCGTCGACGTCGGCGTGGCGGTCGAACTGCCCGCGACGCCCGGTCTGCTGCCCCGGAAGGTCCGCCCCGGCACGGCGGACTTCACCACCGGTCCCGCGCTCACCCGCGAGGAGGTGCTCGCCGCGATCGAGGTGGGCATCGAGACCGCCCGCGATCTGGTCGCCGCCGGCAACAAGGGCCTGCTCACCGGTGAGATGGGCATCGCCAACACCACCGCCTCCGCCGCGCTGATCTGTGTCTACACCGGCCTGGACCCGTCGGAGGTGACCGGCCGCGGCACCGGGATCAACGACGAGATGCACGCCCGCAAGGTCGATGTCGTCCGCCGGGCCCTGGAACTGCACCAGCCCGATCCGGCCGACCCGATCGGGGTGCTGGCCGCGGTCGGCGGTCTGGAGCACGCCGCCATGGTGGGCTTCCTGCTGGGCGGTGCCTCACTCCGTACGCCGGTGATCCTGGACGGCGTGAGCGCCGGCGCGGCCGCGCTGGTCGCCCGGGCGATCGCCCCCGAGGCGCTCGCCGCGTGCATCGCGGGCCACCGCAGCGCCGAACCCGGTCACGTCGCGGCCCTCAACAAGCTGGGCCTGCGCCCGCTGGTGGACCTGGATCTCCGCCTCGGCGAGGGCACGGGCGCGCTCCTCGCGCTGCCCATCGTGCAGAGCGCCGCCCGCGCGATGCACGACGTGGCCACCTTCGACTCGGCGGGTGTCACGGAGAAGTAGCCGACCCGGTGTCCGGGAGGTGCCCGTCCGGACACCTCCCGGCCCCGTGCGAGGCCCCGGCACCCCGGCGCTCACGCACCCGGGCGTCCCGGGAGCCTCGCGCCCGGGAGCCCCGGCGGCCCCCGCGGACCCGGTCGGCGGAGCCCGGTCCGGCCGTCGTCCGCCCGGGCACGCGTCCACCGACCGTGGCAGGGCCGGCGCCGGGGTGCGACCGGCGCGGACGGTGCCGTCGCCCGTCATCCGCCTGCCGTACCACCCCGCGGAACCGCCCCGGCCACCGTGCCGATCACCCCGTATCGTGTTCCCACGCGTCACCGCTCCATCGTCCGACCCGCCCACGTCACCGCCGCTCCACCGCCGCAGCGGCCCGCAGCACACCGCACCCGCCCGAGGAGCCCGCACGACCATGGCCGAGTATGACGATCACCCCGCCTACCCCGTCGGACTGCGTCTGAACGGGCGCCGTGTCGTCGTCGTCGGCGGCGGCCAGGTCGCCCAGCGCCGGCTGCCCGCCCTCATAGCGGCCGGGGCCGACATCACCCTGGTCTCACCGTCCGCGACCGCGTCCGTCGAGGCGATGGCCGACACCGGTGAGATCCGCTGGGAGCGCCGCAGGTACCGGGACGGTGACCTCGCGGACACCTGGTACGCCCTCGTCGCGTCCTCCGACGCGGAGGCCAACGACGCCGCGTCCGCCGAGGCGGAACGCACCCGCACCTGGTGTGTCCGGAGCGACGACGCGGAGGCGGCGACCGCCTGGACCCCGGCCACCGGCCGCAGCGAGGGCATCACCGTCGCCGTCCTCAGCACCACCTCGCACGGCCGCGACCCCCGGCACTCCGCCGCCGTCCGCGACGCGATCGTGGAAGGGCTGCGCGACGGCACCCTCGCCGCCCCGCACCACCGCACCCGCGCCCCCGGTGTCGCACTGGTCGGCGGCGGGCCCGGCGACCCCGACCTGATCACGGTCCGCGGCCGCCGCCTCCTGGCCGAGGCCGACGTCGTCATCGCGGACCGCCTCGGCCCCCGCGACCTCCTCGACGAGCTCCCGCCGCACGTCGAGGTGATCGACGCGGCGAAGATCCCGTACGGGCGCTACATGGCGCAGGAGGCGATCAACCAGGCGCTGATCGACCACGCCAAGGCCGGCCGGTCCGTGGTCCGGCTCAAGGGCGGCGACCCGTTCGTCTTCGGCCGCGGCATGGAGGAGGCGCAGGCGCTGGCCGCCGAGGGCATCACCTGCACCGTGGTCCCCGGCATCTCCAGCTCCATCTCCGTCCCGGGCGCCGCCGGCATCCCGGTCACCCACCGGGGGGTCGCCCACGAGTTCACCGTGGTCAGCGGCCACGTCGCTCCGGAGGACCCGCGGTCCCTGGTCGACTGGAAGGCCCTCGCCCGCCTGCGCGGCACCCTGGTCCTCCTGATGGCCGTCGACAAGATCGGTGCCATCGCCCAGGCCCTCGTCACCCACGGGAAGGACCCGGGGACCCCGGTGGCCCTGGTCCAGGAGGGCACCACCGCGGCCCAGCGCAGGGTCGACGCGACCCTCGCCGACGTCGGTGAGCGGGTCGTCGCGGAGGCGGTACGGCCCCCGGCCGTCATCGTCATCGGCGACGTCGTCGGCGTCGGCCCGGAACCGGCCGGACCGCTCGCGGACTGACCGCGCCTCCACCGTCGTCCACCACCACGACGGCGCCCCCGTAAGCACCGGCCCCGTACGACGCGGCCCCGCACGGTCGCGTCGTCGCACGGTCCCGACCCGCATGATCCGGTCCCCGCTCGGTCCGGTCGTCGTGCGGTGACCCGACCGCCGTCCCCTTCCCCTCCGACAAGGCAAGGAGCACCCCGTGGCTGAACTCATCACCGCCGACGACCCGGACGACCCGCGCCTCGGCGACTACACCGGCCTGACCGACGTCGAGCTGAGGCGACGGCGCGAACCCGCCGAGGGCCTCTTCATCGCCGAGGGCGAGAAGGTCATCCGGCGCGCCCTGAACGCCGGCTACACGATGCGCTCCATGCTGCTCTCCGCCAAATGGGCCGACGTCATGCGCGACGTGATCGAGGAGGCCACCGCACCGGTGTACGCGGTCACCCCGGCCCTCGCCGAGCGGGTCACCGGCTACCACGTGCACCGCGGGGCCCTCGCCTCCATGCAGCGCAAGCCGCTGCCCGGCGTCGGGGAACTGCTGTCCCCGGAGGGCGGCCGGGTCCGGCGGGTCGCCGTGTTCGAGGACATCGTGGACCACGCCAACATCGGGGCCGCCTTCCGCAACGCCGCCGCACTCGGGGTCGACGCCGTCCTGCTCACCCCGCGCTGCGCCGACCCGCTCTACCGGCGCGCGGTGAAGGTCTCCATGGGGTCCGTCTTCCACGTCCCGTGGACGCGCCTGACCTCCTGGCCGGACGACCTCGCCCTGCTGCGGGAGACCGGCTTCACCACCGCCGCGCTGTGCCTCAGCGACAGGTCGGTCACCCTGGACGAACTGGTCGCGCGCCGGCACGAGAGGCTGGCGCTCGTCTTCGGCACCGAGGGCGACGGCCTCACGCCCCGGGCACTCGCCGCGGCCGACGTGCACGTGCGGATCCCGATGGACGCCGGGGTCGACTCGCTCAACGTGGCCGCCGCCTCCGCCGTCGCCTTCTACGCGACCCGCGCCGACCCCGCCTGACGCACCCGTCCCACGACGGTCCGGCGGGACGGGGCACCGCCCGCGGGTGCGGGGACGGATCCCGCCGGTCACCGGGGGAAACGGGCCTCCGACAGGCCGACGGCGGCCCCGTCGTACGTCGGCTGCGTGCCGCCCAGCCCGCGCGCCGGGCCCTGGCAGCCCTGTGCCGCCGCGATCCCCAGGGCGACCAGCAGCGTCACCACGACGAAGACGACCAGCCGCTGACGCAGCAGCCGCGGGTTGGCCGGCCGCCGCTTTCCGGCGTTCCCCGCCGACGTCGTCCGGACACCGGACCGGGAGGCCTGCCTGCCGTTCGTGCCCTTCGGTCCCGGAGGCTGCTGACCGGAGCGCGGCCCGCCGCGCGGGGCCCGGGACTGCGAGCCACCCGTACGGGGCGCAGCCGGGCGGGACGAGGACGCCGGACGCCGCCCCGGAGACCGCGACGCCGAGGAGGCGCTCCCGGCGGTCCGGCGGCCCGACTGCTCGGTGTAGGGACCTTCCAGCCGGCCGGTGGGCCGCTCCAGCTCCTGCTCGCCGCGCTGCGCGGGCGGGCGGCGCTCCTGCAGCCCCTGCGCCTCGCGTGCGGCGATCTCCTTGAGCCGCATGGAGAGCTGCAGGGTGCTCGGCCGGTCCTCGGGGTCCTTCGCCAGACACGCCCGTACGAGCGGGGCGAGCGCGTCGTGCACGTCGAACAGGTGCGGTTCCTCGTGGACCACGCGGTAGAGCATCACCTCGGAACTGCCGTGCCCGAAGGGTGAGTCGCCCGTCGCCGCGTAGGCCAGGGTGGCGCCCAGCGAGAAGACGTCCGTCGCGGGCGTCACCGCGGCGCCGCGCACCTGTTCGGGCGCCAGGAAGCCCGGCGAGCCGACGGCCGTCCCGACGTGGGTCAGGGTGCTGGCCCCGGTCGCCCAGGCGATACCGAAGTCGATGATCCGGGGGCCCTTGGGGGAGAGGAGGATGTTCGACGGCTTCAGGTCACGGTGGACGACCCCGGCCTCGTGCACCGCCACCAGCCCCTCCGACAGCGCCGCCCCGATCGAGGCCACCTCGGCGGCCGGGAGCGGCCCCTCCTCGGCGACCTTGTCGTGCAGCGAGGGGCCGGGCACGTACTGCGTCGCGAACCACGGACGGTCTGCCTCCAGATCGGCGGCCACCAGCCGGGCCGTACAGCCGCCGCGGATCCTCCGGGCGGCCGACACCTCGCGTGCGAAGCGCGAGCGGAACTCCTGGTCCTCCGCCAGGTCCGGCCGGATCACCTTGAGCGCCACCCGCTGGCCCCGGCGGTCCGAACCCAGGTATACGACGCCCATGCCGCCCGCGCCGAGCCGCCGGTGCAGCCTGAACGATCCGACGAGACGCGGGTCCTCGCGCCGGAGCCGCATCATCGCCATCGTCTGCCCATCCCCGCTGCCGGTCCGCCTGACGAGGCACAGCTTACGTACCCGTGGCGCGGCGCGCTCAGAGGCCGCGCCCTCGCCGGCCCATCGATTGTCAGTGCCCGGTGGGAGAATCGAAGCGTGGTCAGGGAGCCGGAGATCCAGGTTCCTTGGCCCGTGCGAGATCTCAAAGGACCGTCGCAGAAGGGGGATTGGATCAATGAAGGGCGATCGTGTGGAAATAGTCGTGGACGCGGGTGACACGACCAGGACGTACGAAGTGGTGGCCTCCAGGGCAGGCCGCCGGGTGGAGACAGCGGTCCGCCGGGGTGTGGTGGAAGTGAGTGAAGTCACCCGAAGTGGATCAGTTGTCCGTACCGCCCGCTTCATGGCGACCCGGGTGCTCGCCCTGGTCGAACAGCCGGTCCCCCGGGAGGACGAATCCGAGCGCCCTCCCGCCGCCGCCTGAGCCCGCCGCCTCCGCCCCCGGGACACGCAGCCCCGGGGGCAGGGGCTCCCACGCCGTCCCCGGGGGCCCGCGGTGCGCGGCGCCGTGGCCGGGGTCCGGCCGCCTCGCGTCGCCCGATGGGGGAGCGGGGCGAGCGGAGGCCGCCCCGGGCTCGCGGCGCCGCGCCACCCGGGGGAGGAGGGGCACCGGGATCGCCCCGCGCCACCGGGAGGCTCGGCGGAATCCGCACCCCCCGTGAGCCGGCCCGTTGTCCCTCAGAGCCGCCCGTCGTCCCCGGCGGGCGTACGACGACGGCCCAGGCGCGCCTCACCGTGTGCTCGGAACGCCCGGACACCTCCGCGACGCGGGCCTCCCTCCCCGCCCGACGCACCGCATCCGACGCCGCCCGCCGCCCCGCCGGCGACTCCGGGCAGCCCTTAGGTGCCGGGTGCCGTCACCACCACCGCTTCTCCACCCAGGGGAGTACACCGAAGGCCGCCGGCTCATCCTCCGGGAGGCCCGCCAATCGGTACGCGGGCATGACGCCGTGCGGCCGGCGTCTCCCTAGTCTTGGAATCAAGCGGCGGGTGCGGAACTCGTCCCCCGAGGCCAGACGCCCGCCGCTCTCGACCAGTCAGGAGAGGAACCATGGCGGACACGGCTGTGCGGACCATCATCCGCACGCAGGGCCGCAGGGCGTACGCCTCGTTCGGCGCACGCCCGTCCGGCACCCGCCACCCGCTGGTGGCGACGGCCATGGTCCTTCCCCTGGCGGCCCTGCTGGTCGTCGTGTTCGGCGGCTGGGACGCAGTGGTCACACAGGCGTCGTCCGTGGGCGTGATGCTGGGGCGCTGAGCGGCGCCCCGGGTCCGGAAGAGCGGTCCGGACCGGGACATCCGGCCAACAGCCCCGTGGGGACGGGGGTGCGGCGGACGGCAGCGTTTGTCCGGTCAGCTGGGGAGCTGGCCGGACATCGCGCTGTCCGGGCCCGTGCGGGCCCGCCGCGTACGATCGCCGCCGGGGCCCGCCGCGCGGCCGGCCGACACCTCCGCGGGAGCAGAGCCGATGACCACCACCCCCGTTGTCCGCGCGCTGGGCGAACTCGCGCACGACCGCGCGCACCCCGCGACGACGCCGTGTGCCTGCGCCCCTCCCCGGGTGCTCGCGGACCGTCCCGACGGCACGGTGGTCCGCAGCGGCCCGGTCGTCGCCAAGGCCCACGCCCCGGACTCCGACACCACCGCCCTGGCGGCCCGGCTGGCCCTGGCCGGATCGTCCCCGCTCGCGGGCATCCTGCTCCCGCCGCTCCCCGCCCCGGACGGAACGCCCACCGCTGCCGGCGGGCGCACCGTCAGCCTCTGGCCCTACGGCCGGCCCGTCGACCCCGAGGACCCCGACGCCGCCCCCTGGGAGGAGGCCGCCGTCCTCCTGGCCCGTCTGCACCGCACCCCACCGCCCCGCTCCCTCCCCCCGATGCGCGGACCGGCCAAGGCCGCCCGTGCCGTCGCACGGATGTGCGGGGCGCGGCCCGGTGACCCCGTCACGGCGCCCGTCCTGGCCGCCTGGCACGGGCTGCCCCGCTGGGCCCGTGCCGAGGCGCCCGCGCACCGGGACCGCCGGATCTGCCACGGCGACCTGCACCTCGGCCAGCTCGTGCGGCACCCCGCACCCCGGGGCCCCTGGCTCCTCATCGACATCGACGACGCGGGCCTCGGCGATCCGGCGTGGGACCTCGCACGGCCCGCCGCCTGGTACGCGGCCGGACTGCTGCCGGCCGAGGTCTGGCTGCGCTTCCTCGACACCTACCGGGCCGCCGGCGGCCCGGCCGTGCGCGCCGCGGGCGACCCGTGGCCCGAGCTCGACGTGCCGGCCCGGGCGCTCACGGTGCAGACGGCCGCAGTCGCCCTGGCCAAGTCCGCTGCGGAGGAACGCGTTCCGGACGAGGTGGAACAGCTGATGATCGACGCGTGCGCCCGAATCGCCGCCGTCCCGCCCCAGTTGGTGTCCGACTCCGCGTCGTAGGCTGAGGCGATCGCCGCCGGGCATGCATCCGGCGACGTCCCACGAGGAGGAGTCGGTCCGATGATCCAGTGCCCCAAGTGTCATGCCCAGATGCACACCTACAACCGCAACGGCGTCCAGATAGAGCAGTGCAGCGGCTGCCGGGGGATCTTCCTCGACTACGGCGAGCTGGAGTCCCTGACCCGCCTGGAGTCGCAGTGGGCGCAGCAGGCCCCGCCCCCGCCGCCCGCCCCGCAGGCCTACCCCGCGGCTCCGGCCCCCGCCTGGGGCGCGCCGCACCAGGGCGGCCACTACGGCGGCCACCACCACCGCCAGAAGAGCTTCGGCCGGATGCTGTTCAGCTCCTGATCCGGCGCCCTGAACGGGCGGTGCGGCAGGGCGGGTCCGGGTGTGGCGCCCGGACCCGCATTGCATACGGTCGACCGACTTCCGTTCATGATCTGGTCATGGACGCGGCTGATGCCTAGAGTGCGGGTGCATGAACTTCCTCGACAGGTCCCGAACTGTCGCGCCCCCGGGGTGGAGCCGCTGGCTCGTACCGCCCGCCGCGCTCGCCGTGCATCTCTCCATCGGACAGGCCTACGCCTGGAGCGTGTTCAAGCCGCCGCTCGAATCCGCCCTCGACCTTTCGGGTACCGCCAGTGCTCTCCCGTTCCAGCTGGGCATCGTCATGCTCGGGCTCTCCGCCGCCTTCGGCGGGACCCTCGTCGAACGCAACGGCCCCCGCTGGGCGATGTTCGTCTCGCTCGTCTGCTTCTCGTCCGGTTTCCTCGTCGCCTCGCTCGGCGCGGCGACCGGCCAGTACTGGCTCGTCGTCCTCGGCTACGGGTTCATCGGCGGCATAGGCCTCGGCATCGGCTACATCTCGCCCGTCTCCACCCTCATCAAGTGGTTCCCCGACCGGCCCGGCATGGCGACCGGCATCGCCATCATGGGATTCGGCGGCGGCGCCCTCATCGCCTCGCCCTGGTCCACCGGGATGCTGGAGAGCTTCGGAACCGACCGCTCCGGCATCGCCACCGCCTTCCTCGTCCACGGCGTCGTCTACGCGGCCTTCATGACCCTCGGGGTGCTCCTCGTGCGGGTGCCGGCGGACGGCTGGCTGCCGGACGGCTGGGAACCGAAGCAGGAGACCCGGCGGCTCGTCACCAACGCCCAGGTCTCCGCCCGCAACGCCCTGCGCACCCCGCAGTTCTGGTGCCTGTGGGTCGTCCTCTGCATGAACGTGACGGCGGGCATCGGCATCCTGGAGAAGGCCGTGCCGATGATCCAGGACTTCTTCGCCGACACCTCCACCCCGGTGTCCGTCTCCGCGGCGGCGGGCTTCGTCGCCCTGCTCTCGCTGGCCAACATGGGCGGCCGCCTGCTGTGGTCCTCCACCTCGGACCTGATCGGCCGCAAGAACATGTACCGGGTCTACCTCGGCGTCGGCGCGCTCATGTATGTGGTCATCGCCCAGCTGGGCAACGACTCCAAGCCGCTGTTCATCTGCTGCGCGCTCGTGATCCTCTCCTTCTACGGCGGAGGCTTCGCGACCGCTCCCGCCTACCTGCGGGACCTCTTCGGCACGTACCAGGTCGGAGCCATCCACGGCCGGCTGCTCACCGCCTGGTCCACCGCCGGGGTGCTCGGCCCGCTCATCGTCAACCGGGTCGCCGACGCGGGGGAGCGCGCGGGACACAGCGGCCCCAGCCTCTACACGACCTCCCTGACGATCATGATCGGGCTGCTGGTCGTCGGCTTCGTGGCCAACGAATGCATCCGCCCCGTCCACGCACGCTTCCACGAGGCACCGGAAGGGAGCCCCCGTGTCCACCAGCAGTCGTAAGCCACTCATGGTGTTCGTCTGGCTCTGGGTCGCCGTGCCCTTCGCCTACGGCCTCTACGAGCTCGCGCGCAAGGCCACCCAGCTCTTCACCGGCTGACCCGCACCCCGCACGACGAAACCCCCGGTCGTCGAGACGACCGGGGGTTTCGGCTGGTGCGCGATACTGGGATTGAACCAGTGACCTCTTCCGTGTCAGGGAAGCGCTCTCCCGCTGAGCTAATCGCGCAGGGTGACCCTGCGTGTACTGCGTGCGCGATACTGGGATTGAACCAGTGACCTCTTCCGTGTCAGGGAAGCGCTCTCCCGCTGAGCTAATCGCGCGGGGATCCTTGCGGACCGGTGGACGATACTGGGATTGAACCAGTGACCCCTTCCGTGTCAGGGAAGTGCTCTCCCGCTGAGCTAATCGTCCTTGGAGGTGGAGACGGGATTTGAACCCGTGTAGACGGCTTTGCAGGCCGTTGCCTCGCCTCTCGGCCACTCCACCAGGGGTGGGGGTTCGGGAAGATCCCCCACCTTCTGCGAGCGGACGACCAGGTTCGAACTGGCGACCTCAACCTTGGCAAGGTTGCGCTCTACCAACTGAGCTACGTCCGCTTGTCTTTCCCAGGACCGCTTGCGCGTCCCGGCGACGTGTTGAACTCTAGCGGATTCCCGGGCCAGTACAAAAACGCGTTTGCGCAGCGTGCTGCGCCGACGCCGCCCGCCGCAGGTCATCGCGTGCCGTCCTAGACTCGGTCACGTGCGCGCCCTCACCCCCCTCGCCCGCTTCGGAGGCCTCGTCGCCTCCGGTCTGCGGGACGTCACCAGCGACCCAGCGGCTCTCGATTCGTCCGGCTTCTGGGCGGTCTCCGCCGGTTTCGAGGGGCGTACGGTCTGTGCCCGCTTCGACACCGTGCGGCGCGAGGAGGTGCCCCTCCCGGTGCCCGGCGCCTGGCGGGGACCCGCCCCCGCCGACTGGACCTCCTCGCTGGACAGGGCCGCCTACACGGCGGGCGTACGGCGGATCCGCGAGCACATCGCGGCCGGCGACGTCTACCAGGCCAACCTCTGCCGGGTGCTGTCCGCTCCGCTGCCCGGACCGGCGGCCGACGTGGACGCCCTCACCGCCCTGCTGGCCCGCGGCAACCCGGCCCCCCACGCGGGCACGATCCGGCTCCCCGGGCACGGGGTGGAGATCGCGACGGCCTCGCCCGAGCTCTTCCTGGCGCGCGACGGCCGGAGCGTCCGGTCCGGGCCGATCAAGGGCACCGGCCGCACCGAGGACGACCTGCTGGAGAAGGACCACGCGGAGAACGTGATGATCGTGGACCTGGTCCGCAACGACCTGGGACGGGTCTGCGTGCCCGGCAGCGTCGGCGTCCCCGACCTCTGCGCCGTGGAGAAACACCCGGGGCTCGTCCACCTCGTCTCCACCGTGCGCGGGCGGCTCGCCGAGGGGACGGGATGGCCCGGTCTGCTCGCCGCGACGTTCCCGCCCGGCTCCGTCACCGGCGCGCCGAAGTCCAGCGCGCTGGGGATCATCGAGGCGCTGGAACCGGTCCCGCGCGGTCCCTACTGCGGAGCCGTCGGCTGGGTCGACGCCGACCGGGGCACCGCGGAACTGGCCGTCGGCATACGGACCTTCTGGATCGAGCGCACCGGGCCCGCCCCCCTCCTGCGCTTCGGCACCGGAGCCGGCATCACCTGGGGATCGGATCCGGAGCGCGAATGGGCGGAGACCGAGCTCAAGGCCGCGCGGCTGCTCGCGGTAGCGTCGGGAACCCACGGGGGACACGGCCAGGACGAGCACCACGGGGAAACGGAAAGGACCGCGTCATGAGGATCTGGACCGGCGGCGGACTGCGGGACGCCGACGACGCACGGCTGTCCGTGCTCGACCACGGGCTGACCGTGGGGGACGGAGTCTTCGAGACGGTCCGGGTGGCCGGCGGGCGTCCCTTCGCCCTCACCCGGCATCTGGACCGGCTGACCCGCTCGGCGCGGGGGCTCGGGCTGGCCGACCCGGACCACGACGCCGTCCGCCGCGCGGTGGCGGCCGTCGTCGAGGCCAATCCCGTGGAGCTCGGACGGCTGCGCATCACCTTCACCGGCGGCCCGTCCCCCCTGGGTTCCGACCGCGGCGACGACGGCCCCAGCCTCGTCGTCGCCCTGGAGGGCACGACGCGCAGGCCGGACAGCACCGCCGTGGTCACCGTCCCCTGGACGCGCAACGAACGCGGCGCGGTGACCGGCCTCAAGACGACCTCGTACGCGGAGAACGTCGTCGCCCTCGCGCGCGCCCGCGGCGAGGGCGCCTCCGAGGCGATCCTCGCCAACACCGTCGGACAGCTCTGCGAAGGCACCGGCTCCAACATCTTCGTCGTCCTCGACGGCCGGATCCACACCCCTCCGGTCGCATCGGGCTGTCTGGCCGGAATCACCCGCGCCCTGACGATGGAGTGGGTCGGCGCGCAGGAGACCGAGCTTCCGCTCGACGTGCTCGAACGGGCCGACGAGGTCTTCCTCACCTCGACCCTCCGCGACGTCCAGGCCGTCCACCGGGTCGACGGCCGGGAGCTGCCCGGCGCCCCCGGCCCCGTGACCGCGAAGGCCATGCGGGTCTTCGACGAGCGCGCGGCGGGCGATCTCGACCCCTGAGCGGGTCGCCCCGCGGGCCGGGCCGGGTGAACCGGAATCCGCAAAGCGGGTGACGGGCCGCCGTCCAGCGGATAGAACACCCTGATGACCACGACCATCCGGCCGGCCGAGCCGGTCCAGCAGGGCGCCGACGGCGCGCGGGCACGCACGTACGACGTGTGCGACAACGGGCGGGCCGTGGGCGCCGTCGGCATCTCGACGGACCCGGCGTTCGGCCCCACGGCGGGTGTGCTCCGGTCCCTCGGCATCGACGAGGCGCACCGCAGGCGGGGGCGCGGCACCATCGCCGCCCTCGCCGCCGAGGAGGTGCTGCGCGGCTGGGGGTGCACCCAGGTCCGCCTGGTGGCCCCCGCGGACAACGGCGCCGCACGGGCCCTGGCCGCCGTGCTCGGCTACACCGAGCGCAGTCGGAACATGCTGAAGACCCTCCGGCGGACCGCACCCGCGCTGCCCCCGGGGGTCACCGGACGCCCGATGACGGAGCCGGAGTTCGCCGCGTGGGCGGCCGTCAGCGTCGGGACGTACGCGCGGAGCTGGGCGGAGCGCGGCGTCCCCGAGGAGCAGGCCCGGCGCAAGTCCGAGGCCGACCACGCCGAGAACCTGCCGGACGGCCTGGCCACCCCCGGCATGTACTTCCACGTCCTCGTGCACGAGGGAACCGTCGTCGGCCACGTCTGGGTGGCGCGGCGTGCGGAGCCGGAGGGCGACGACCTCGGCTTCGTGTTCGACGTCGAGGTGCGGGAGGGGCACCGGGGGCGCGGCTACGGCCGGGCGCTGATGCACCTCGCCGAGGACGTCACGCTCGACGCCGGCCTCGGCCTGCTCGGCCTGCACGTCTTCACCACCAACACCCCGGCGCTCCGCCTGTACGAGTCGCTCGGCTACGAGGTCACGCAGTACAACCTCGCCAAGGCGCTCTAGCGTCCGGCGGAGCGGGCGGGCGCTGCGGTCAGGCGGAGCCGGCGAGCAGGCGGTCGGCGATCTCCTCGATCCGCGCGCGCAGCCCGTCCTGGCTCGTGCCGCCGTCCAGCCGCTCGTCGCCGATCACGTACGTCGGCGTGCCGGTGACGCCGATCGCCTTGCCCTCGGCCTGGTCCGCGTCCACGATCAGCAGATGCCGGCCGTCGATCAGGGCGGTGTCGAACTCCTCGGCGTCCAGACCCAGGTCGCCCGCCACCTCGATCAGCAGGGGCTCGCCCGAGCGGGCCAGGTCGGCGGTGCGGGCCAGGACGGCCTCGACGTACGGCCAGCCCCGGCCCTGGGCGAAGGCCTCCTCGGCCGCCTGCGCCGCCGCGTACGCGTGCTTGTGCTTCTCCAGCGGGTAGTGGCGCAGCCGGACCTCCAGCCGGTCGCCGTAGCGGGCGCGCAGGGCGTGCAGGTCGGAGAGGGCCCGGTGGCAGTCGGGGCACTCCAGCTCGCACCAGACGTCCAGGACGACCGGCGCTGCGGAGGAGGAGGAATCGCTCATGCGGCCAGTCTTCCAGGCCCTGCCGGTGCGCCCCACACGGGACCCGGGGAGGAGCGAGGCCCTGAAAAGTCCCTGATGTGGTCCCGCGCCGTGGATCCCGGGGCGGTGCCCGGTGCAGGATGGAAGGGACGTGTCCCGATCGCTGGAGGTTCCGATGCTTGCCGAGACCATCTGTTCCGCTGTGTCGGCGGCGGGCCTCGGCATCGCCGCGATCGCCGCCTACCGCAAGCGGTTCCTGACGGCGACCAGGATCTTCGCCTACGCGCTCGTGCCCGTCGGCCTGGTGATGACCGGGGTCGTGCGGTGGGCGTCGGACATCGTCTTCAAGCCGGGCGTCTGGATCGGCTTCGGTCTGCTGGCCGCGGCCTGGCTGCTCTTCATGACCACGCGGGCCGTGGAGCGGCGCAGCGGTTCGACCCGGCGGGAGCGCCGGGCCGCCCGGTCCGCCGAGGGGGGTGCCGCCGTCGCCCCGGCCGCCTCGTCGCCCTCCCTGACGTCCGGGGCCGGTACGGGCGCTCCGCAGGCGCAGGGCCGCACCGCGGCGAAGCAGGCCGCCCCGGCGGACGACTTCAGCGACATCGAGGCGATCCTCAAGAAGCACGGCATCTGACGGGCCGCCCCGGAGCTCCGGGGCGGCCGCTCGTGACCGGACCGCGGGATCCCTCGGGTGTGAATCGATTCATGCGGGTCGGTCGAGTGGCGAAGGATCCGCCGGCCGTCCGCTTCTCGGTATATTCGGGTTGCGGTGCACCGATCTTGACGGTATCCGGTGGGTCCGGTTAGCGTCGCGAGCGGATTGAAACAATTCAATCCGCCGAGCGAGCCCGGGCGGCGGCGCGGCGCACCATGTCGCGGGCCCGTGGACGGACCGGTGGACCCGGCGCCGACGCGCGGCGGCCGGACGTATCAGTGGGGCAGGGCAAGTGGGGCGTGTGGCAGGGATCAAGGACGTGGCCCGGCAGGCCGGGGTCTCGGTGGGCACGGTCTCCAACGTGATCAACCGCCCCGAGGCGGTGCTGCCCGACACCCGGGCCCGTGTGCTGGCGGCGATCGAGGACCTCGGCTACGTGCGCAGCGAGTCCGCGCGGCAGCTCCGGGCCGGCCGCAGTCGCATCATGGCGCTGCTCGTGCTGGACATGGGCAACCCCTTCTTCGTCGACGTCGCCCGCGGCGCGGAGCGCGCGGCCCGGGACGCCGGACTCGGCGTCATGGTCTGCAACAGCGGCCAGAGCCAGGAGGAGGAGGCCGAATACCTCGGCCTCTTCGCCGAGCAGCGGGTCTGCGGAGTGCTGGTCACCCCCGCCGACGCCACCGGGGGCAACCTCGAAGCCTTCGCGCGGCACCGGATCCCGTACGTGCTGGTCGACCGGGTGGCGACGTCGACCGACAGCTGCGCCGTCTCCGTGGACGACGTCCGCGGGGGCACGCTCGCCGTCGGCCACCTCGTCTCGGCGGGGCACCGCTCGGTCGCCTATGTGAGCGGCCCCGGCGACCTCCACCAGATCAGGGACCGCCGTCAGGGCGCCCTCGCCGCGCTGGCCGAGGCGGGGCTCGGCCCCGAGGCGCTCGTCGAGATCCCCTCCGACCGGCTGGACGTCGCCGCGGGCCGCGACGCCGGTGCCCGGCTGCTCGGTCTCGTCCCCCGGCCGACCGCGGTGTTCTGCGCCAACGACCTGCTGGCGCTCGGCGTCCTGCAGTCGCTCTACGCCGCGGGCGTGCGGGTGCCGCAGGACATCGCCATCGTCGGCTACGACGACATCGAGTTCGCCGCGGCCGCCGCCGTGCCCCTCACCTCGGTCCGGCAGCCCGCCGTGGTGATGGGCAGGATGGCGGCGGAACTCCTCCTGGAGGAGGCGGACGACGAGGACGGCAGCCACCGGCACCGCAGTGTGGTGCTCCAGCCGGAGCTCGTCGTCCGCGCCTCCAGCGCCGCGCCGCGCTGACCCCGGGGAGGGTCCCGGCGGAGTGCCGGGGTGCCGGTGCTCCACCGGTGGGCGAACACCTGCGGGACCTTCGGTCGGGCGAGCGAATCCGTACGACCCGGAGTGGGTGAACTAGCCCTGCGAAACGCTCTGTTGATCGCGAACAGGGGCAACTCTGCGCCATGATCGCTACGAGATGGTGGACACATCCCGGGGCGACGTCCCCGCACCCCCTGTCGAAGAGCCGCGTGGCTGCCTCTTCGCGCTTTCCCAGCCGCCCCTGATGATCTTCCTGACGGTGGTCGGCAGCCTGCTGCTGATGGCCGCCCTGCACGATCTCTTCCTCCTGTGAGCGGCCGAGGGGCGGGGGCACCCGCCGCCGCGCCCGTCCGGCCCCCTCCCCGGGGACGTGCGGCTCAGCCCGCCGCTTCGCGCCGCCGCGCCCGGTACGCGGCGACGTGGAGCCGGTTACCGCAGGTGCGACTGGAGCAGTAGCGGCGGGAGCGGTTCCGCGACAGGTCGACGAAGGCGTGGCGGCAGTCGGGGGCCTCGCACCGCCGCAGCCGGTCCTGCTCTCCCGAGACGACGATGAAGGCCAGGGCCATCCCGCAGTCGGCCGCGAGGTGGTCCGCGATGGAGGCGTCCGGCGCGAAGTAGTGGACGTGCCAGTCGTAACCGTCGTGGTCGGTGAGCTGCGGTGTGGTGCCGGCCTCCGCCACCAGCGCGTTGACCAGGTCGGCCGCGGTGCGGGCGTCGGGCGCCGCGAATATCTCGGCGAACCGGCTCCGGACGTCCAGCACGGCCCCCAGGTCCTTGTCGCCGAGGGTTCCGACGCCGCTGATGTGGTGGCGCTCCGCGAAGGCGTAGAGCGCGGGGAGGTCCGCCAGACCGTCGCCCGGACCCTCCTGACGTGCGGTGTTCACCAGATCGACCACCACGTCGAGGGCGATCCGGGTGTCGTGAGGGATCAGCACGTTTCGCTCCCTGGCCTCCGGCGGACGGGCGCCCGCCGATGCCGGCTGACTCTACTGGCTCCGCGGGGGCGCCCACGGCCCGCGGCGGGCCCGGCAGGGGCTCGGCGGGCCCCGTGCGGGACCGGCGGGGGAGCGGGCCGGGCGGCTCGTGCCGCCCTGCCGGGCGCGGGCCGGTCCTCCGGAGCCCTGCCGGCCACGTGGCGGCCCGCCGGCACCCTTCGGCGACCTCGCGACGCGAGGCGGCGGGGCAGCGGGGCAGCGACGCAGCGACGCAGCGGGGCGGCGGGGCGGCGGGGCGGCGACGCAGCGGGGTGGCGAGGCGGGAACAGGTGCGCGGGCGGTGCGTGCGGCGCCGGATGACGGACGGAGGCGGTGCGGGAGGTGGCGGGGGAGCCGGGGCGTGCGGTACGGGCCGTGCCGCCGGGGCTCGCCCGACCGGCACGCGCACCACCGGCATCCGTCCGACCGGCGCCCGCACCGCCGGGGCTACCCGAGCGGCGCCACGACCCGTCGGCACCCGACCCGCCGGAGCCCCGCCCCGCCATTACGCACCCGGAAGGCTCGCCGCCCCACCGCACACCGGCGCCGCCGCCGCGGTGGGTTCCGCGGCGACGGCGCCGGTGACTGCCCTATGAGGTTGTCCGCGCGACGCCGTCTCCCCGAGTCGGACGGCGTCCCGCAGCTCTCGGCCTGGCTCAGCTCTCGGCCAGGATGTGTGAGAGCTCCGTATCGAGGTCGAAGTGACGATGCTCGGTGCCGGGCGGAACCGCGGCGTCGGTCCTCTTCAGGAACGACTCCAGGGCCCTCGCCGGGGCTTCCAGCAGGGCTTCGCCCTCCGGGGAGCTCAGTGCGATGCAGACGACGCCTTGGCCGTGACTTCGAGATGGCCAGACGCGGACGTCTCCGGTGCCGGTGGGCCGGTGCAGCCCCTCGGCAAGGAGGTCACGGGCGAAAACCCATTCGACCGTCTCCTCCGCTCCGGTGTGGAAGGTGGCGTGCACGGCATAGGGATCGGCCGTGTCATACCGCAGGCCCGCGGGTACAGGCAGTGAGGACTCGCTCGACACAACGAGGCGCAGGTGCAGCTCGCAGCTGACCGTGGTGTTCATAAGCGCCAGGGCCTTTCGCTCAGTGTGCGCTCGGGGATTCGCACGTCGGCGAAATCGACATGCCACCTACGGTGCCGTTGTAAACCCCTCTGACCTATTTGTGATGCTTCGGGCCCCTCGTCCGGCGGTGTGTAACTTTGGGTCATGCGTCCATTCCGGTGACGCGCGCGGGTCCGGTAGGTTGGGCTTCATGAACGCGGAGAGTGACGAGCGGGGAGAGGCGACCGTCGCGGCGGTGGCCACCGAGCCCGCCGCGGGGGACGGGCGTGCGCCGGAGCGTGAGCTGGGCTCGCGGGCGCCCGGGTTCATCAGGGAGTCGCGGGTTCTCCACCTGAGCTGGCAGGTCGGGATCTTCGTCGTCGGCCTCGCCGTGGTCGGCGCGGGCATCGTGATGCTGCCGCTGCCCGGCCCGGGATGGCTGGTGATCTTCGGCGGCATGGCGATCTGGGCGACCGAGTTCGTCTGGGCGCAGCTCGTCCTGCGCTGGACGCGCCGCAAGGTCACCGAGGCCGCGCAGCGGGCCCTCGACCCCAAGGTCCGGCGCCGCAACATCATCCTCACCTCGGTGGGGCTGGTGATCATCGCGGTGCTGGTGGGGATCTACGTCTGGAAGTTCGGCGTCGTGATGCCGTGGAAGATCGAGCAGTGACCCGTGAGGTGGTCCGGCGGCACCCCTGGCATGGGGTAATGTTTGCGACGCACCGGGGCGATTAGCTCAGTGGGAGAGCGCTTCGTTCACACCGAAGAGGTCACTGGTTCGAACCCAGTATCGCCCACCTCGGACCGAGGGCCCGGAAGCTTCCGAGAAGCTTCCGGGCCCTCGGCGTTTCCGCGCCGCGGACCCCGCCCTCCGTTCGGCCCGTCGTCATGCCGCCGGAATTTCGTCCTCACCGTTGACGCGCCCCTCACGGCTCCCTACCTTTACCCGGCAAGCGCTTTCTTGAACGATTCAATGTGAGCGTTGGGGGCGAACTGTGTCTTGGAACGACGGCATGGACAGGCGACGGCTGCTGAAGCTGGCCGGCCTCTCGCTGGCCGGTCCCGGGCTGGCCGCGGCCGGCTGCGGTCCGGGCGGCGGTTCCGGTGGTCCGGTCACCCTCCGGCACGCGTGGTGGGGCGCGGACGACCGTGCCGAGAAGGTCCAGCGGTGCGTCCGGCTCTTCGAGAAGAAGCACCCGGGGATCAGGGTGAAGACGGACTTCCAGCAGTACGCGGACTTCTGGAAGAAGTTCAACACGCAGGCCGCCGGCGGCAATCCTCCGGACGTCATCCAGAACGCCGTGACCTTCCTGCGCAAGTACGAGGCGAAGCACGTCCTCCTCGACCTCAACCCCCAGGTGGAGAAGGGCAACCTCGACCTCGGTGGATTCCGGTCCGGGCTGGAGAAGTTCGCCGAGATCGACGGCAGGCTGCTCGGGGTGCCGGTCGGCAGCAACTCGATGGCCCTGGTCATCGACGAGGAGGTGTACGAGAAGGCGGGCATCACCCCCGCGATCGGTTGGACCTGGGACGACTGGTACGCCGGCCTCCGGAGGATCAGGAGCGGGCAGAAGCTCGCCGGTGACGCCGGGCCGCACGGTGTGATGTACCTGTACGACCTGATCCTGCGCCAGCACGGCAAGGCCTTCTTCACCGAGGACCGCATGGGCTTCGGTGAGGCCGAGCTGCTGCCCCACTGGACCGAGGCCCTGGAGCGGGTCGAGGCGGGGCTCTACGCCGACCCCGGCAAGGTCGAGCAGATCAAGCCCGCGTCGGCGACCGCCAGGGGCCTCTCCGCCGGCGAGTTCACCTGGGACAACTTCTCCGTCCGCTTCAGCGCCGAGGGCCGCAGCCGCTACGGCCTCGCCCCCGTCCCGAGCACCGACGGGAGGAGGACCGGACAGTACCTCGGGTCGCTGATGCTGAGCGGCACCGCGCGCACCCGGCACCCCGCCGAGGTGGCGGCCTTCATCGGCTTCATGACCCACGACCCCGGGGTCGCCCGGATCATGGGATACGACCGCGGTGTGCCCGCCACCACCGCGCAGTTCGAGGCCTTCCGGCCCACCGACGCGCCCAGCAGGGCGATCGCCGCGTACGAGACCGCCATCGCGGACGCGGGAGTGCTGGAGCCCATCACCCCGCACCCGGCGGGCGCGGACGTCATCGAGGCGGCCTTCCTACGCATCGGCACCGATCTGGCGCTCGGCAGGACCTCCCCGGAGGACTCCGTGACGCAGTTCTTCTCCGAGGCCGAGACCGCCCTCGCCGCCAACTGAGGGGACAGCGGTGACCCGTATCCAGATCTCCCCGGGCGCCACGCCCTCCCGGGGCGACCGGTCCGTCCCCGGACGGAACGGCCCGGAGAGCGGCGGTGCCGAGCGGCCCGGGCGCCGTGAGAACCTGGCCGGCTATCTGTTCATGTCGCCCTGGATCGCGGGCTTCCTGTTCCTGGTCGCCGGACCCATGGTGTTCTCGCTGTACCTGTCGTTCACGGAGTACGACCTGTTCGAGGCGCCACGCTGGATCGGTCTGCGGAACTTCACCGACATGTTCGCCGACCCGCGCTGGCGCCGGTCGGTGGAGGTCACCTCCTGGTACGTCCTGATCGGCACCCCGGTCAAGCTGGCCGCCGCACTCGCCGTCGCCCTGCTGCTGGCGCAGAAGCGGTGGGGCCGCTCCTTCTACCGGGCGGCCTTCTACGCCCCGTCCCTGATCGGGGCGAGCGTCTCGGTGGCGATCGTCTGGCGCGCGCTGTTCTCGGACGACGCGATCGTCGACCGCACGCAGCGGGCGTTCGGCTTCGGCGCCGGGGGCTGGATCGGCGATCCCGGGCTGATCGTCTACGCGCTGATCGCCCTCACCGTCTGGCAGTTCGGCGCGCCGATGGTCATCTTCCTGGCCGGCCTCAAGCAGGTCCCCCGGGAGCTGTACGAGGCGGCCGAGATGGACGGGGCCGGGCCCTGGCGCAGGTTCACCCGCATCACCCTGCCGATGATCTCCCCGGTGCTGTTCTTCAACGTCCTGCTGGAGACCATCCACTCCTTCCAGATCTTCGGCTCGGCCTACGTCGTCAGCAACGGCAGCTGCGGACCGGCCGACGCGACCCTCGTCTACACCTGCTACCTGTACGAACAGGGCTTCGTGAACAGCCGCATGGGATTCGCCTCGGCGATGGGATGGCTGCTGCTGGTCACCGTCGGCCTGGTCACCGCCGTGCTGTTCCGGTCCCAGAGGCACTGGGTGCACTACCAGGGGGGTGGACGGTGAGTCTCCGGACAGCGGCTCTGCGGCGCGGCCGGCCCGGCGCGTTCGTCTGGCACCTCGGTGCGCTCGCGATCCTCGCCGTGGTCCTCTACCCGGTGGTGTGGACGATCGGTGCCTCGTTCAAGCCCAGCGCGGAGATCATCGGCGCCCCGGACCTTTTCCCGGCCGATCCGATCGGCGACAACTACGCCCGGCTCACCGAGGGCATCGCCGACATCCCGGTCACCACGTTCTTCGTGAACTCGGCGTACATCGCGGTCGGTTCCGTGGTGGGCGTGGTGCTGTCCTGCTCGCTGACCGCCTACGCCCTCGCGAAGGTGCGCTTCGCCGGCCGGACCCTGCTGTTCGCCGTCATGATCGGCACCCTCCTGCTGCCGTACCACGTGCTGATCATCCCGCAGTACGTGCTGTTCCAGAAGCTGGACCTGATCAACACCTTCACCCCGCTGCTGATCGGCAAGTACCTGGCCACCGACGCCTTCTTCGTCTTCCTCATGGTGCAGTTCATGCGCGGCCTGCCCGGGGAGCTCGACGAGGCGGCGCGGCTGGACGGCTGCGGGCACCTGAGGACCTACTGGTCCATCGTCCTGCCGCTCTGCCGGCCGGCCCTCGTCACCAGCGCGATCTTCACGTTCATCAACGCCTGGAACGACTTCATGGGCCCGCTGCTCTACCTCAACGAGCCCGACAGGTACACCGTCTCCCTGGGGCTGAAGATGTTCATCGACCAGGACGCGGTGGCGGACTACGGCGGGATGATCGCCATGTCCCTGGTGGCCCTGCTCCCGGTGCTGGCCTTCTTCGCGGCCTTCCAGCGGTACCTGATCGACGGCATGGCCACCTCGGGTCTGAAGGGCTGACCCGCCGTGACGACGAAGGCCCGCGCCCCGGACGGGCGTCCGCGTCCGACGGACCGCTTCGCCCTGTTCGCCGAGTGCCTGCTCACCGGCGTCTGGATCGCCGTCGCCGCCCTGCCCCTGGTCACCTTCCCGGCGGCCTTCGCCGCGGGGACCCGGCACCTGCGCCGGTACCTCGCCGGTGAGCGGGGCGGACTGCGCGAGTTCGCCGGGGACGCCCGGGCCGCCGCGCGCCGCGGATGGATCGTCGGCGCCGCCGCAGGGGCCGCCGCGGCCCTGCTCCTGCTCGATCTCGCGGCCGTACGGGCGGGGCTGCCCGGCGGGCCGTTCGTGGGCGCGGTCGGCATCCTGGCCATGATCGGTTTCCTCGTCGCCGTGGTCCGCGCCGCCTCCTGCTGGGAGCCCGGGGCCCGTTGGCGCGTCCTGCTCGCCGAGGCCGGCCGGAACACGGTCCGCGATCCGGCCGGCTCCCTCCTGCTCGTCTGCGGGATGGCCGTCGTCGTGCTCTCCGGCGCCCTGGTGCCGCCGCTGGCCGTCCCCGTCGTGGGGGTCGTGGCCGCCGCCGCCACCGCGGTGCGGACACGCGGGCGGTCCCGCTGAGGGCTCTGACCGCCTTGACCGCCTTGACGGCCTTGACCGCTTGGGCCGCTCCGGTCGCCGGACCGTCAGCGGCGGCGTGGCGGACCGCCCGAGCCCCGCCGGTCCGCCCGCGTACGCCGTGACGGCGCGGAGCAGGGCCTAACGCATCCGGCCGAAGCTCTCCCGCACCCGGCGCGCGTCGCGCAGCCGCTGTTCGTAGGTCGCACCGATCCCGAGCAGCAGCAGCCCGGCCAGCGCCGGGGGCGCCCAGCGCGGGAGCGCGTCGAAGACCTGCACCACGTGCGGGGCCAGCTCGTGCAGCCCGTCCAGCGCCAGGACGGCACCGCCCAGGACCAGGGGGGCCCGCAGCCCGAGGCGGGCACCGGCCAGCGTGACCGCCAGGGCCGCCAGCCCCAGCAGCAGCGGGCGCAGCCAGTGCGGGTCGCCCCAGGCCACCACGAGGCTCGGGACCATCGTCAGGCTCAGGGCCGGACCGTAGGCCACCCACGACGAGGTGGCCGGATCGCGGCGGTGGCGCAGCCGGCCCACCGCGAACGCGGCCACCGACACGGGCAGCGTGTACGCCTCCGGGTCCGTCACCCCCGAAGCCGCCAGCCGCACCCAGGCCGCCGCCACGAACAGCGCGGCCGCCGCGGCCCCCGCCACGCGCCGGCTTTCGGCGCGCAGCGCCGTGGCCGAGGCCAGCACCCCGCAGAGGCCCAGCACCAGCGCCAGGACCGGGGCGTCCGGCACCGCGAGGGCCACCGCCGACACCGCGGCGAACGCCCCCGTGAGCTCCACCGCGACCGCCACCACGGGCTCCCGCAGCCGCGCCCCGAGCAGCACCGTGACCGCCGTGACGACCAGCACCGGAACGGCCGTGTGCGGGGCGCTCCACCCCAGCGACGCCCCCGCCGCACCGACGAAGGCCACCGCGCACAGCACCGAGGCGCAGGCCGTCACCGCCCGTACGGCGGGCACCCGGGCGGCTGCCGCCGCGAGGGCGAGGAGCAGCGTCAGCGTGCCGGAGACCACGTGCGTCGCCGGCTCGGAGGCCAGTCCGAGCAGCCCCACGCCCAGCGCGCCGGCCAGCCCGCACACCAGGGCGGCCGTCGCGAGGGCGTCGGCCGCGCGGCGCACGGCGACGGCCAGCATCACCGCGACCAGCAGGAGCTCCAGGCCCACGGCGAGTGCGTACGGCGCGTCCGCCACCGCGGGAAGCGTCGGCACCGCGCTCCAGCCCAGCACCACCGCGCACACCGCGGCGACGGGCCGGCCCGTCGCCGGGAGGGGCTTCGGCCACCGCAGATGCAGCGCCGCCGCCAGTCCCGCCGCCACCAGCAGCACCGCAGGGGCGGAGGCGCCCTGCGACCAGGACGCCGCGGGCCCGAGTGCGCCCCGGAAGCCGTCCGGCGCACCCGACCACACCCCCGCGGGCAGGGACGCCGGTCCCAGCAGCGCGGCGGAGGCCACCGGCGCCGCCCACAGCACCGCGCCCGCCACGACCGAGGCCGAGGCGCTCAGCACCCCCCACAGGACCGCCCGCGGCAACCGGAGCCGCAGCACCGGCACGAGGGCCGCACCGCACAGCAGGTACACCAGGACCGCACGGTCCCACGCCAGCACCGCGCCCGGCACACCGCCCACCGCGGCCACCACCGCGAGACCGGCCAGCAGGCCCCCGAGCACGGCCGGTCCGCCCGGCGCGCGCCAGGCCCCGGCCACCGCCACGGCCGCACCGGCCACCAGCAGCACACCCGGACCCACGGCATCCGCCGCGCCGTCGGCCGCCACGGACAGTCCCAGCCCCAGGGCCAGGGCCGCCGGCCCCGTGAGCACCGCCGCCGCGCACGCCGTCACCCGCACCGCGGTGCCCCGGTACCGGGAGGCGACGGCGACGTCCGCCGCCGCCGTCACCAGCAGCGCCCAGCCGAACCCGGTCGCGGACGCCCCCACCGCCCAGGCGGCGAGCACCAGCGGAAGCTGCCCCGCCACCACGGCGGCGGGCAGCGGTGTCCGCAACGGGGCCGGCAGCAGCCCGTACAGCGTCCACGCCGAGGCGAGGACGGCCGTGGCCACCGCCCAGAACGTGAGCCCGTCCGTCCCCGGAGCGGCCACCGCGTGCAGCGCGACCGCGTCCAGCACGGTCAGCAGCAGGGCGAGCACCGACACCGCCTCGGCCGTCGAGGGCAGCCCGCGGCGCAGCAGCACCGGGGGCGCCACCAGCGCGCCGGCCGTCACCACCGCGAGCACCGCCGCACGGCCCGCGATGCCCATCTCCCCCCAGCTGAACAGCGTGAAGGCGATCGCCGCGACCGCCAGCAGCAGACCGCCCAGCACCAGCAGCACGTTCTGCGTGCCGTGTCCGGATCCCGGGGCGGGCGCGGTGGCCGGCGGGGCGTACGGCCGGGGGAGCGGGGCCGCGGGAGGAACGGGGGAAGCGGCCGGTGCGCGCAGGACGCTCACGAGCCAGGCGCGTCGGCTCAGCAACTGGAGCCGACGGGCGTCCAGCCGGGCCAGTTCATGATCGAGGAGGGCCAATTCCTCGGCGGGCGGCGGCACATGTCTCATGTACCGGAGTGTGGCGCCGGCCCGCCCCGGCGGCATGCGCTCACCTACTCAGTTCTGCCCCTGAGTAGGAGTTTGAACCCAGGGCCGCGCGCCCTGTATGGTTCAACCCGTTCCCGGGCGATTAGCTCAGTGGGAGAGCGCTTCGTTCACACCGAAGAGGTCACTGGTTCGAACCCAGTATCGCCCACCCGGGAAAAGCCGGTCCGTCGTCGACGGACCGGCTTTTGCGTGCGGCGGTACGGATCAGGCGACGGCGGGCAGCGCCGGGCGCAGCGGCCAGGCCGGATCCGCCTGCTCCGGCGCACCGCCCTTCTCGAACCACGCCTGCGGACCGCGGGCCTGGGCCGCGTGCCACACCGCCTGGAGCGCGTGCACCTCGGCCGGTGACAGCCGCTCCAGGCGGGTCGAGAAGCGCCGTCCCACCGCCCGCACCAGTTCGAGGGACGCCGTCGCGTCGGCCGCCGCGTCGTGCGCGCCGTCCCGGGCGATCCCGTACAGCTCGCACAGGTCCGTCAGCGTGCGGCGGCCCTTGCGGTAGCGGTCCAGGTGGGTGTCCAGCACCCGCGGATCCAGCACGCAGAGCGGCTTCTTCCCCAGGTAGCCGGCCAGCGACGAGGCCCGGTGGCGCCGGATCTCCCGGTCCAGCAGGGTCAGGCCGAACGGCGCGTTCGTCACGACCAGCGGGCGCCCGGTCGCGCACTGCTCCGCCAGCCCGCGGGCTATCTCCTCGACGACCGGTGCGGGCCACCGGCCGTTGCGCTGCAGGTGATCGTCCGTCAGGCCGTGCACCCCGGTGGCGCCGGGCGGCACCGGCACGCCCGGACTGACCAGCCAGCGGGTGACGCGGAGCCGCCCGCCCGTCGCGTCCTGGAGGACGAGGGCCGCCGAGACGATCCGGTCCTCCTCGACGTCCGCGCCCGTCGTCCCGGTGTCAAAAGCCGCCAGCGGTCCATCGAACCAATGCGTCATCCGCGAACTCCTCGCGCCTGCGGGGCAGATGGCGGGATCCCTCTGCCCGGTTCGGTGATACCCGCCCCTTGTGCCCGGTACGCCGCGCACGGCCGGGCTCCTGCGGCGACGGCCCGCCGGCGGGCCGGGAGCGCCGACCGGGACGCGGCGGGCGGCCGGCCCGCCGGGGGCCCGACCGGGCGGAGCGCGCCGGACCGGGTGGCCGGGGGCCGCCTCCCGGTCGCCCGGCGACCCGCCAGGAGCGCCCGGGGGCGCCTGTACGGGGTGCACCCCGCTGCGCCCGCGCCGCCCGGGTTCGAGAGCCTGTGCGAGGGAGGAGGGGGAGCCGCGGTATCCCTTTCGCGTCGAGGCCCCCCGGCTCGGTACGATTCCTCTTGCGCGCGCAAGAGGAAAGCGACGCACCCCCCTCAGTCAGGAGAGACCGGTGTCAGACGTCCGTGTGATCATCCAACGCGATTCCGAGCGGGAAGAGCACGTGGTGACGACGGGCACGACGGCCGCCGAGCTCTTCCCCGGACAGCGCACCGTCGTCGCCGCACGCGTCGAGGGCGAGCTCCGGGACCTCGCGTACGAGCTCAGGGACGGCGAGGTCGTCGAGCCCGTCGAGATCTCCTCCGAGGACGGCCTGAACATCCTGCGGCACTCCACCGCGCACGTCATGGCGCAGGCCGTGCAGGAGCTGCACCCCGAGGCCAAGCTGGGCATCGGCCCGCCGGTCAAGGACGGCTTCTACTACGACTTCGACGTCGAGAAGCCGTTCACGCCCGAGGACCTCAAGGCCATCGAGAAGAAGATGCAGGAGATCCAGAAGCGGGGACAGCGGTTCTCCCGCCGGGTCGTCACCGACGAGGCCGCCCGTGCGGAGCTCGCCGACGAGCCGTACAAGCTGGAGCTCATCGGGATCAAGGGGTCCGCGTCCTCCGACGACGGCGCCGACGTCGAGGTGGGCGGCGGCGAGCTGACCATCTACGACAACCTCGACGCCAAGACCGGCGACCTGTGCTGGAAGGACCTCTGCCGGGGTCCGCACCTGCCCACCACCCGGTTCATCCCCGCGTTCAAGCTGATGCGGAACGCGGCGGCGTACTGGCGAGGCAGCGAGAAGAACCCGATGCTCCAGCGCATCTACGGCACCGCGTGGCCGACCAAGGACGAGCTGAAGGCGCACCTGGAGTTCCTGGAGGAGGCCGCCAAGCGCGACCACCGCAAGCTCGGCAACGAGCTGGACCTCTTCTCCTTCCCCGACGAGATCGGCCCCGGCCTCGCCGTCTTCCACCCCAAGGGCGGCGTCATCCGCCGGGCCATGGAGGACTACTCGCGGCGCCGCCACGAGGAGGAGGGCTACGAGTTCGTCTACAGCCCCCACGCCACCAAGGGCAAGCTCTTCGAGAAGTCCGGCCACCTGGACTGGTACGCCGACGGCATGTACCCGCCCATGCAGCTCGACGACGGGGTGGACTACTACCTCAAGCCGATGAACTGCCCGATGCACAACCTGATCTTCGACGCGCGCGGCCGTTCCTACCGCGAACTCCCGCTGCGCCTCTTCGAGTTCGGCACGGTGTACCGCTACGAGAAGTCCGGCGTCGTGCACGGCCTGACCCGCTCGCGCGGCTTCACCCAGGACGACGCGCACATCTACTGCACCAAGGAGCAGATGGCGGAGGAGCTGGACCGGACGCTCACCTTCGTCCTGAACCTCCTGCGCGACTACGGCCTGACCGACTTCTACCTGGAGCTCTCCACCAAGGACCCGGAGAAGTTCGTCGGCTCGGACGAGATCTGGGAGGAGGCCACCGAGACGCTGCGCCAGGTCGCCGAGAAGCAGGGCCTCCCGCTGGTCCCGGACCCGGGCGGCGCCGCGTTCTACGGCCCGAAGATCTCCGTGCAGTGCAAGGACGCCATCGGCCGCACCTGGCAGATGTCGACCGTGCAGCTCGACTTCAACCTGCCGGAGCGCTTCGACCTGGAGTACACCGGCCCGGACGGCACGAAGCAGCGGCCGGTCATGATCCACCGTGCGCTGTTCGGTTCCATCGAGCGCTTCTTCGCGGTGCTGCTGGAGCACTACGCGGGCGCCTTCCCCGTCTGGCTCGCCCCGGTCCAGGCGGTCGGCATCCCGATCGGCGACACCCACGTCCCCTACCTCCAGGAGTTCGCCGCCAAGGCGCGCCGGCAGGGGCTGCGGGTCGACGTGGACGCCTCGTCGGACCGGATGCAGAAGAAGATCCGCAACCAGCAGAAGCAGAAGGTGCCGTTCATGATCATCGCGGGCGACGAGGACATGGCCAACGGCGCCGTCTCCTTCCGCTACCGCGACGGATCGCAGGAGAACGGCGTCCCGGCCGACGAGGCCATCGCCAAGATCGCCAAGGCCGTGGAGGACCGCGTCCAGGTCTGATCCGCGCCGTGCGAGGGGCCCCGGGAGAGCGCTACGCGTCCCCCTGGGGCCCCTTCTCGTCCTCCCGCCGGAACACCTGGACCAGCCACGAGGAGAACGAACCCGTCACCGCCCCCAGCAGCGCGAGCCCGCAGGCCATCAGCCCCACGGCGACGACCCGGCCGCCGGGGGTGACCGGCACCGCGTCCCCGTAGCCCACCGTGGTGAGCGTCGCGCACGCCCACCAGACCGCGTCGCCGAAGGTGCGGATCGAGGCCCCCGGAGCGTCGTGCTCGAGGTGGTAGACGGTGAGCGACGCCGCCAGGCCGAGGAGCACGGCCGTCAGACTCGCGTACGACATCACCCGCGCGTACAGACTCAGCCGGGGCTTCTCCCGCCGCTGCTGCACCGCGGTGTACACCTGCACCAGGCGCAGCGGACGCAGCAGCGGCAGCAGCAGGACCAGCGTGTCCAGCCAGTGGGCCCGCACGAAGTGCCCGCCCAGCCCGCTCAGGCGGAACCGCACCGCGTAGTCCACGACGAAGAGCAGCCAGGTCGCGCAGACCAGGGCCAGGGCGAGGTCGCGCACCGGGCCGGTGTCGGGCGGCACCAGGACGCGCACCGCGTACCCCACCAGGAAGACCAGGCCCGCGACGAAGAGCGGCACCTCCGTGCGCTGCTCCCATTCCTGGAGCCGAGGGGGTACGGGGGCCGGGGGACGCTCGCTCATGGCGCCAGCATCGCGGTGCGCCGGCGGGCTCGCCCCCGGCGACACGCGCGACGGGAGTGACGCAATATGCTGACCGGCATGACGAGTGAGCCGGAACAGCAGATCGGAGTGGGGACGCCCGACGCGTTCCAGCGCCTGTGGACGCCCCACCGGATGGCCTACATCCAGGGTGAGAGCAAGCCGAGCGGCCCGGGAGCCGGCGACGGCTGCCCGTTCTGCGAGATTCCGTCGAAGTCCGACGAGGACGGGCTCGTCGTCGCGCGCGGCGAGAAGGTCTACGCGGTCCTCAACCTGTATCCGTACAACGGCGGTCACCTGATGGTGGTCCCGTACCGGCACGTCGCCGACTACACCGGGCTGGACGGCCCGGAGACGGCCGAGCTGGCCGACTTCACCAAGCGGGCCATGGTCGCGCTGCGGGCCGCCTCGGGTGCGCACGGCTTCAACATCGGGATGAACCAGGGCGCGGAGGCCGGTGCCGGTATCGCCGCCCACCTCCACCAGCACGTGGTGCCCCGCTGGGGTGGGGACACCAACTTCATGCCGGTCGTCGGGCACACCAAGGTGCTCCCGCAGCTGCTGGGCGACACCCGGACGATGCTGGCCGGTGTGTGGCCGGCCGGACCGCCCGCCGCCTGACCCACCCCGGCGCCCGGGGCGGGCGGCTCGACCGGGGACCGACCCCGCCCGGAGCGGCGCGCGGGCATCGCCCCCGCGGGCCGTCCGGCACGGTGCGCACCCGGGACGGCCCGGTCGGTCCCGGCCGCGCACACCGCCTGAGGCCCGGCCCGCCCTGCCGCTCCCGCGTGCGGGTGGACGGCAGGGCGGCCGTACGGCGGCCGTCGTGCGGGCGGCGCGACGGCCGTACGCGGGCCGCGGGGCGCGGCCGGCGCCGGATCCTGCAAGATCACCGGCGGGCCGCCGGATCCCGCAGGACCACCGGCGGCCCCCACCCTCACGCGTCGTAGACGTCGGCCTTCCGCGGGGCCGCGTCCTGGACCATGCCGCTGAGGACCATGGAGCGGTTGTCGAACCGCTCGGTGTCGACACCGTGTTCCTTCAGGACCCGCATGGTCGCGGAGTGGACGACGCGCAGCACCGGGGTGGCCGTCCGCATGGCGTCGTCGGCCATGAAGCGGTGGCCCCAGGGCTGGGCCGCCCAGGCGTGCCGCAGACCGAACGGCTCGGGCAGGACGATCTTGCCGCCCAGGTACTCGAGCAGCGGCGGGTACCAGGTGAGGGGCGCGCGCAGGGCGAGCCTGACGACCTCGCTCGCCTTGACGAGCGGCAGCGTGATCTTCCGGGTCTCCCAGAACCTCACCGCCTTCTTGACCGTCTTGGTCGCCGTCTCCGGCTTGGAGAGGAAGAGTCCGTGCACCGGACCCAGCGCGTGCCCGGTGACCTCGATCCGCAGGGTCTCGTGGAGCACGGTGACGGTGATCAGCATGGTGATCACCAGCTGGCCGTCCCAGAGGGTGAACTGCACACCCAGGTAGTGGCGGTTCCCGCTGCCGAACTGCTGGTGGTTGCAGATGCGCTGTATCTCGTGCGGCTTGATCTGGAAGGTCGCGACGTCCTCGCCCTCGGGGCGCGAGACGGAGTCCGCGTTCTCGCCGACGGCGGAGACGATCCAGTGCTTCACCGACGGCGTGGGGAACCCGCCCGTGTTCAGCGGGCCGCGCTCCAGCATCTTCAGCTGGTCGTGGATCGCCCGCACGACGTCCCAGCTGCGGAACTGGTGGATCTCCTTGGCGGGGTCCTCGGGGGTGAGGTCCTCGGCGAGCTGCCAGCTGCCCCAGCGCGTCCCCATCCCGAGGATGCCCTTGGAGCCCGCGTAGAAGACGGAGTTGGACTGCTGCTCCGCGGAGAGCTTCTCCAGGCCCTGGCGCAGCGCCTCGCGTGCGGTCTCGTTGGGGTTCTTCGGCACGGCCTCGGGGATCTTCGCGCTGACGCCCCCGCCGGACAGCAGCCCCTCCCAGCGGGCGCGCAGGTCCCGCACGGAGGCCTCGGCGACCCGCTTGGCGAGCAGCCAGCCGATCAGCGGGGCGAGCGCGGACGCGCGGAGGTAGAGGGCGAGGAAGCCGTGCAGCGGCATCGTGATGAGGAAGAACGCGGCGGCGGCGGCGAGCACGACGAGCAGGACCCCGCCCAGCGCCTGGAAGAACTTGTCCTTGGACGTGTTGAGGAAGTCACGGAGCCGGAAGGCCAGAACCCAGAGCAGCAGACCCGGCAGGAAGAGGACACCGAAGACGACCGTGATCAGGGTGAGCCGCGTGTCGCGCGCCTTGCGCAGCCGGGACGCCGAGAGGCAGTGCTCGACGACGGTCTGCGGGTCGGAACCGAAGGACTGGATGAGCGCGGCACGACCGCCGCCGAGCATCCGGTCCTGCACGGCCCGGGAGAACGCCTCGCCCAGATTCGGCTTGAAGTAGTCGGACTTGAACAGCTTCGACTCGCCCGGTTTGACCTCGGACTTGTGCCACTCGCTGTTGGCCTTGAGGATCTCCGTCACATCGCTGTCGCGGTACGCGGCGGAGGCGAGGGCGTTGGTCGCCACCGCCTGCCCGCCGGAACCCTGGAGCGGGATCTGCGCTCCAGGGGAGAAGTCGAATCCGTCGTTGGCCACTGTCTCCCCCACTCACCCGCACGGTCCGCTCCTGCGGCTGTTCCCAACTACCGTACGTCGCACACCTTCTGAGCTGGGCCCACAGCGTAGCGTCCGGGCGGTGCGCCCGCCCGGACGTCGGGGCGCGAGGCGGACGCCGGGCGCCATTTCCGGTCAGCTAGCCATTTTTTGTGCCGTTTTCCGCCGCTTCGCGGAGGCGGGTGGCGAGCTGCGGGGGCATCGGTTCGTGCCGGGCGTACGCCCGGTCGAAGCGCCCGGTGCCGTGCGTCATCGAGCGGAGGTCGACGGTGTACCCGCCGATCTCGATCTCCGGCACCTCCGCGCGCACCAGCGTCCGGTCCCCGGCCTCCTGCTCGGTGCCGACGACCCGGCCGCGCCGCCCGGCGAGGTCGCTCATGACGGCCCCCACGTAGTCGTCGGGCACGAGGACGCCGACCTCCGCGACGGGTTCGAGGAGCTCGACGCGGGTGTCCGCCGCGGCCTCGCGCAGCGCCAGCGCGCCCGCCGTCTGGAAGGCGGCGTCGGAGGAGTCCACCGAGTGCGCCTTCCCGTCGAGCAGGGTGACGCGCACGTCGACGAGCGGATGCCCGGCCGCGACCCCGCGGGCCGCCTGGCCGCGCACGCCCTTCTCCACGGACGCCACGAACTGCCGTGGCACCGAGCCGCCGACCACCTTGTCGACGAACTCCACACCGGTGCCGGGCGGCAGCGGCTCCACCTCGATCTCGCAGACGGCGTACTGGCCGTGGCCGCCGGACTGCTTGACGTGCCGGCCCCGTCCGGCGGCGCGGGAGGCGAACGTCTCGCGCAACGGCACGCGGTGCGGTTCGGTGTCGACCCGGACGCCGAACCTGGTGCGCAGCCGCTCCAGCGCCACCTCGGCGTGCGCCTCGCCCATGCACCACAGGACGACCTGGCGGGTGTCCTGGTTCTGCTCCAGGCGCAGCGTCGGGTCCTCGGCGACCAGCCGCGCCAGGCCCTGCGAGAGCCGGTCCTCGTCGGCCTTGCCGTGCGCCCGGACCGCCAGCGGGAGCAGCGGGTCGGGCAGGGCCCACGGCTCCATCAGCAGCGGTACGCCCTCCTCCGAGAGGGTGTCCCCGGTCTCCGCGTCGCCGAGCTTGGAGACGCAGGCCAGATCGCCCGCGGCACAGCTGTCCAGGGGGCGCTGCTGCCCGCCGAACGGCGAGGAGAGCGCGCCCACCCGTACCTCGGACTCCCGGGGTGCCGCCCGGCCGCCGGGGCCGGCGGGCCCGTGCCCGCACACGTGCACGGCGGCGTCCGGGCGCAGGGTGCCGGAGAAGACGCGGACGAGGGAGACCCGGCCCACGTAGGGGTCCGACGCGGTCTTCACGACCTCGGCGAGCAGCGGGGCCGCCGGGTCGCAGACGGGCGCCGGGCGCCGGGTGCCGTCCGGAGCGGTGACGGCCGGGAGGACGTGTTCCCCGGGGGAGGGGAAGCCGCGGGTGATCAGCTCCAGGAGCTCCACGGTGCCGACACCGGGCCGCGCCCCCTCGGCGGCGGGCGCGGCGGTGAGCACGGGGTGGAAGGAGCCGCGTGCGACGGCTCGTTCCAGATCGTCGGTGAGGGCCGTCGCGTCGATCTCGTCCCCCGCGAGGTAGCGGTCCATCAGCGTCTCGTCCTCGCTCTCGGCGACGATCCCCTCGATGAGCCGGTTCCGGGCCTCCCGGAGGGGGCCGGACCGTTCCGCGGAGGGCGGCGCCTCCCGCCGTTCCCCCGAGGAGTGGTCGAGGACCCGCCCGGTGAGCAGGTCGGTGAGCCCGGTGAGCGGGGCGTGCCCGTCCGGCCCTTCGGGCCCCCGCACGGGCAGGTGGAGCGGGAGGACGGCGTCGGGGTCGTCGTGCCCGAAGAGCCGGCCGCAGACCCGGGCCATCTCGTCGAAGGGGGTGCGCGCGGTCTCCAGGTGCGTGACGACGACGGCCCGCGGCATGCCGACGGCCGCACACTCCTCCCACGCCGCCCGGGTGGTGTCCGCCACTGCCTCGGCCTCCTGGGCGGCCGAGACGACGAAGAGGGCCGCGTCCGCCGCGCGCAGCCCGGCCCTGAGCTCCCCGACGAAGTCCGGGTAGCCGGGGGTGTCCAGCAGATTGATCCGGTGGCCGTCCCACTCGACGGGGACCAGGGAGAGCTGGACCGAACGCCGCCGGCGCCGCTCGACCGGATCCCGGTCGGAGAGGGACGTGCCGTCCTCGACCCGGCCGGCCCGGTTCAGCGCCCCGGCGGTCAGCGCCAGCGCCTCGACCAGAGTCGTCTTGCCCGCACCGCTGTGGCCGACCAGCGCCACGTTCCGTACGGAACCGGGCCGGCCGGCCGTCGTCGCCCCGCCGGCGGCCCCGGTGTGCGTGTGTGTCCTGTCGCCCATGACGGCGTGCCTCCCGGTCGGTGCCGCGGTGCCGCGGTGCCGCGAGAACAGGGGGAGCGGACGCACGGGCGGGAGGGGCTCGCGGCGGTCCCTGCGACGCCCGCGGTCCTCCGAGCGTCGCACCCGTACCGGAGGCCGTCCACATGTCACGTGCGGCGGGGCAGGACTTCCGGGACATCCGCACCGACGGGGTGGCCCCGCCGGTGCGCGGCGGCGCGCGTGACTACGATGGGCCAGCCGGTGGCCGAAGGGGCCGCGGCGCCCACCGAACCTCGGGAAGGCCATGCTGAACAAGTACGCGCGTGCATTTTTTACGCGTGTCCTCACACCGTTCGCCGCTCTGCTGCTCCGTCTCGGGGTCAGCCCCGACGCGGTCACGCTCGTCGGCACGGCCGGAGTGATGGCGGGTGCGCTGGTCTTCTTCCCGATGGGGGAGTTCTTCTGGGGCACGATCGTGATCACGATCTTCGTCTTCTCCGACCTCGTCGACGGCAACATGGCCCGTCAGGCGGGCATCTCCAGCCGGTGGGGCGCGTTCCTCGACTCGACGCTCGACCGGGTGGCGGACGGCGCGATCTTCGCCGGATTCGCCCTCTGGTACGCGGGCGGCGGGGACGACACCGTCCTCTGCGCGGTCGCGATCTTCTGCCTGGCCAGCGGCCAGGTGGTCTCCTACACCAAGGCCCGGGGCGAGTCGATCGGCCTGCCGGTCGCGGTGAACGGACTGGTGGAGCGCGCGGAGCGGCTCGTGATCTCCCTGGTCGCGGCCGGCCTCGCCGGGCTGCACGGCTTCGGGGTGCCGGGCATCCAGGTCCTGCTGCCTGTCGCGCTGTGGATCGTCGCCGCGGGCAGCCTGGTCACGCTGGTCCAGCGGGTGGTGACCGTACGCAGGGAGGCGGCCGAGGCCGACGCCGCGGCCGGCGCCCCGGGCGGGAGCGGGACCGCACCGTGAGCAGCACCCGGTCCGACCTCAAGGGACGGCTGACGGACGGGCTCTACGGGCTCGGCTGGGGCGCCGTCAAGAAGCTCCCCGAACCCGCCGCCGCGGCGCTCTTCCGCACCCTGGCCGACCAGGTGTGGAAGCGGCGCGGGAAGTCCGTGCTGCGGCTGGAGTCCAATCTCGCCCGGGTGGTGCCCGACGCGGACGCCGCCCGGCTCGCCGAGCTGTCGAAGGCCGGCATGCGGTCGTACATGCGCTACTGGATGGAGTCGTTCCGGCTGCCGACCTGGAGCCCGGAGCGGATCAAGGCCTCCATCGACGTCCGCGACGCCCACCGGCTCACGGAGGGCCTGGACGCGGGCCAGGGGGTGGTCCTCGCGCTGCCGCACCTCGGGAACTGGGACCTGGCCGGCGCGTGGGTCACCACCGACCTCAAGGTGCCGTTCACGACCGTCGCCGAGCGGCTCAGGCCGGAGAGCCTCTACGACCGCTTCGTGGCCTACCGGCAGGGGCTCGGCATGGAGGTCCTCCCGCACAGCGGCGGGGCCGCGTTCGGGACCCTGGCCCGCCGGCTGCGCGCGGGCGGACTCGTCTGCCTGGTGGCCGACCGCGACCTCTCGGCCTCCGGCGTCGAGGTGGACTTCTTCGGCGCCACCGCGCGGATGCCCGCCGGACCCGCCCTGCTGGCCCAGCAGACCGGCGCCCTGCTGCTGCCCGTCACCCTCTGGTACGACGGCACCCCCGTGATGGGTGCGCGGGTCCACCCGCCCGTCCCGGTGCCCGCGACCGGCACGCGCACGGAGCGGACGTCCGCCATGACACAGGCGCTGGCCGACGCCTTCGCCTCCGGCATCGCCGAGCACCCCGAGGACTGGCACATGCTCCAGCGCCTCTGGCTCCCCGCCGCTGACCCCCGGGGGGAGACCCCGTGAAGATCGGCATCGTCTGCCCCTACTCCTGGGACGTCCCGGGCGGGGTGCAGTTCCACATCCGCGACCTGGCCGAACACCTGATCCGCCTCGGCCACGACGTCTCGGTGCTCGCACCCGCCGACGACGAGACCCCGCTCCCGCCGTACGTCGTCTCCGCGGGGCGCGCCGTCCCCGTCCGGTACAACGGCTCGGTGGCCCGGCTCAACTTCGGGTTCCTCTCCGCCGCGCGGGTCAGGCGCTGGCTGAAGGACGGCACCTTCGACGTCATCCACATCCACGAGCCGACCTCGCCCTCGCTGGGCCTGCTCACCTGCTGGGCGGCGCAGGGGCCGATCGTGGCCACCTTCCACACGTCCAACCCGCGCTCCCGGGCCATGATCGCGGCGTACCCGATCCTCCAGCCGGCCCTGGAGAAGATCAGCGCGCGCATCGCGGTCAGCGAGTACGCGCGGCGCACCCTGGTCGAGCACCTCGGCGGCGACGCCGTGGTCATCCCCAACGGGGTCGACGTCGACTTCTTCGCCCGTGCCGAGCCCAGGGCGGAGTGGCAGGGCGGCACGCTCGGCTTCATCGGCCGGATCGACGAACCCCGCAAGGGGCTGCCCGTCCTGATGAAGGCGCTCCCCGCGATCCTCGCCGCCCGTCCCGGCACCCGGCTGCTCGTCGCGGGGCGCGGTGACGAGGAGGAGGCGGTCGCCTCGCTGCCGCAGGAGATGCGCGCGCGCGTCGAGTTCCTCGGCATGGTGAGCGACGAGGACAAGGCACGGCTGCTGCGCAGCGTCGACGTGTACGTCGCGCCGAACACCGGCGGTGAGAGCTTCGGCATCATCCTGGTCGAGGCGCTGTCGGCGGGAGCCCCCGTCCTCGCCAGCGACCTGGACGCGTTCGCCCAGGTCCTCGACCAGGGAGCCGCGGGCGACCTCTTCGCCAACGAGGACGCCGACGCGCTGGCCGCCGCCGCGATCCGGCTGCTGAAGGACCAGGAGCGGCGCGAAGGCCTGCGGGAACGGGGCTGCGCGCACGTGCGCCGCTTCGACTGGGCGACGGTCGGCGCGGACGTCCTGGCGGTCTACGAGACAGTGACGGACGGAGCGGCCGCCGTGGACACCGACGAACGCACGGGGCTCCGCTCCCGCTTCGGTCTCGCGCGGGACTGACCGGGTCCCACCCGCCCGGGAGAGCGGGCTCACCGGCGGGCCGCCGCCGGCGGTAGCCTTGCCGCCCGTGATCGAAATCCTCATCTGGACCGTCGTCGCGCTCCTCGCGATCGGCCTGTACCTCAGCTGGACCGCCGGACGGCTCGACCGGCTCCACGCCCGCATCGACGCCGCCCGTGCGGCCCTGGACGCCCAGCTGCTGCGCCGCGCCTCGGTCACCCAGGAACTCGCCACGTCGGGGGTCCTGGACCCGGCGGCGTCGATCGTGCTCTACGAGGCGGCGCACGCCGCACGGCAGGCCGAGGAGGAGCGGCGCGAGGTCGCCGAGAGCGAGCTGAGCACCGCCCTCCGCGCCGTCTTCGGCGAGACGGCGCAGGTCGACGCCGTGAAGGAGGTCCCCGGCGGTGAGGACGCGGCGAGGGAACTGGCCGCCGCCGTGCGCCGGGTGCCGATGGCGCGCCGCTTCCACAACGACGCGGTGCGGGCCGCGCGCGCCCTGCGCCGGCACCGGACGGTGCGGCTGCTCCGCCTCGCAGGCCACGCCCCGTTCCCGCTCGCCTTCGAGATGGACGACGAACCGCCGGTGGCCCTGGCGGACCGCCCCGGCAGCAGCTGAGCGCGGGCGGCGCGGGACGCACGGGCGGGCCCGGCCGCCGGGGAAGGACCCCGCCGCGCCGGCGGCTCCCGGGCGGTGCGGAGCGGTCCACGGGGTGCTCATTGGCCCTTGCTGTGGACTGCTTCCGGGGCGTTTGCTCGGAGACGTCCCACCCCGATGTCTTCTCCGTCCCCAGTGAGGTCGATCCGTGTCCACGCTTCCCCGCACCCCGCAGTCCGCCGAGACCCCGGCCACCGGCACCGCCCGAGTCAAGCGCGGCATGGCCGAGCAGCTCAAGGGTGGGGTGATCATGGACGTCGTCAACGCCGAGCAGGCGAGGATCGCCGAGGACGCGGGCGCCGTGGCCGTCATGGCCCTGGAGCGGGTGCCCGCCGACATCCGCAAGGACGGCGGCGTCGCCCGCATGTCGGACCCCACCATGATCGAGGAGATCATCGCGGCCGTCTCCGTGCCGGTCATGGCCAAGTCCCGCATCGGCCATTTCGTCGAGGCCCAGGTGCTCCAGTCCCTCGGCGTCGACTACATCGACGAGTCCGAGGTCCTCACCCCGGCCGACGAGGTCAACCACAGCGACAAGTTCGCCTTCACCACCCCCTTCGTCTGCGGCGCCACCGACCTGGGCGAGGCCCTGCGCCGCATCGCCGAGGGCGCCGCGATGATCCGCTCCAAGGGCGAGGCGGGCACCGGAAACATCGTCGAGGCCGTCCGCCACCTGCGCCGGATCAAGAACGAGATCGCCCGGCTGCGCGGCTACGACAACAACGAGCTGTACGCCGCCGCCAAGGAGCTCCGCGCCCCCTACGAGCTGGTCAAGGAGGTCTCCGAGCTCGGCCGGCTGCCCGTCGTCCTGTTCTCGGCCGGCGGCGTGGCCACCCCCGCGGACGCGGCCCTGATGCGTCAGCTCGGCGCCGAGGGCGTCTTCGTGGGCTCCGGCATCTTCAAGTCCGGCGACCCGGCCAGGCGCGCCGCCGCCATCGTGAAGGCCACCACCTTCTACGACGACCCGAAGATCGTCGCGGACGCCTCGCGCAACCTGGGCGAGGCCATGGTCGGCATCAACTGCGACAACCTGCCCGAGGGCGAGCGCTACGCCGCCCGCGGCTGGTAAGCACCGATGACCGCTGTCTCCGGCACGTCCGGCGTGCCCGCTTCCGGAACCCCCCTCATCGGAGTCCTGGCCCTGCAGGGCGACGTACGGGAACACCTGACCGCGCTGACCCGGGCGGGCGCCCTGGCCCGGCCGGTCAGGCGGCCCGAGGAGCTCGCCGAGGTCGACGGGCTCGTGCTGCCCGGCGGCGAGTCCACCACGATGTCGAAGCTGGCCGTCCTCTTCGGCATGCTGGAGCCGCTGCGCGCGCGGGTCGCGGCAGGGATGCCCGTCTACGGCACCTGCGCAGGAATGATCATGCTCGCGGACAGGATCCTCGACCCCTCCCCGGGCTCCCGGCCCCCGCCGGACGGCGGGCCCCCCGTCTCCGCCCAGGAGACGGTCGGCGGCATCGACATGATCGTGCGCCGTAACGCTTTCGGGCGGCAGAACGAGTCCTTCGAGGTCGCCGTCGAGATGGCGGCGGTGCCGGGCGGACCCGTCGAGGGCGTCTTCATCCGGGCGCCCTGGGTCGAGTCGGTCGGCGCCCGCGCCGAGGTCCTCGCGGTGCACGGCGGACATATCGTGGCCGTACGCCAGGGAAACGCCCTGGCGACGTCGTTCCACCCGGAGCTGACCGGGGACCACCGTGTGCACGGGCTCTTCACCGACATGGTGCGCGCCGTGGGCTGATCCGACCCCGGTAGGATCTCTCGGGTTCGGATCGGTTTTGGTGACGCGAAGGAGAAGGCAGATGTCCGGCCACTCTAAATGGGCTACGACGAAGCACAAGAAGGCCGTGATCGACGCCAAGCGCGGCAAGCTCTTCGCGAAGATGATCAAGAACATCGAGGTCGCGGCCCGGACGGGCGGCGCCGACGTGTCCGGCAACCCGACCCTCTTCGACGCCATCCAGAAGGCCAAGAAGAGCTCGGTCCCGAACAAGAACATCGACTCGGCGGTCAAGCGCGGTGCCGGCCTGGAGGCCGGCGGCGCCGACTACGAGACGATCATGTACGAGGGTTACGGCCCGAACGGCGTCGCGGTGCTCATCGAGTGCCTCACCGACAACCGCAACCGTGCCGCGTCCGACGTGCGGGTCGCCATGACCCGCAACGGCGGCTCGATGGCGGACCCGGGCTCGGTCGCGTACCTGTTCAACCGCAAGGGCGTCGTGATCGTCCCCAAGGGCGAGCTGTCCGAGGACGACGTCCTCGGGGCCGTGCTCGACGCGGGTGCCGAGGAGGTCAACGACCTCGGCGACACGTTCGAGGTGCTCAGCGAGGCCACCGACATGGTCGCGGTCCGCACCGCACTGCAGGACGCCTCCATCGACTACGACTCGGCCGAGGCCAACTTCGTCCCGACCATGCAGGTCGAGCTCGACGAAGAGGGCGCGCGCAAGATCTTCAAGCTGATCGACGCGCTGGAGGACAGCGACGACGTGCAGAACGTCTTCGCCAACTTCGACGTCTCCGACGAGGTCATGGAGAAGGTCGACGCCTGAGGGCGGTCTGCCGCACCGACGGGCCGACGGGACACACCCCGTCGGCCCGTCGCATTGTCGGTGGGACCCGATAGCCTGCGGGAACAGGTGACCGAGCGGCAGAGGGGCCCTTTCGTGCGGGTGTTGGGCGTGGACCCGGGGCTGACCCGGTGCGGTGTCGGAGTCGTCGAGGGCGTCGCCGGCCGGCCGCTCACCATGGTCGGGGTCGGCGTCGTGCGGACCCCGGCCGACGCGGACCTCGGCCACCGGCTGGTCGGGATCGAGCGGGGCATCGAGCAGTGGCTCGACGAGCACCGCCCCGAGTTCGTCGCGGTGGAGCGGGTGTTCAGCCAGCACAACGTCTCCACGGTCATGGGCACCGCCCAGGCCAGCGCCGTCGCCATGCTCTGCGCGTCCCGCCGCGGCATCCCCGTCGCCCTGCACACCCCCAGCGAGGTCAAGGCCGCCGTCACCGGATCCGGACGCGCCGACAAGGCGCAGGTCGGGGCGATGGTGACCCGGCTGCTCCGGCTGGACGCGCCGCCCAGGCCCGCCGACGCCGCCGACGCCCTCGCCCTCGCCATCTGCCACATCTGGCGCGCACCCGCGCAGAACCGCCTGCAGCAGGCCGTCGCCGCCCATCGCACGCTGAAAGGCCGCACCGCATGATCGCCTTCGTCTCCGGCCCGGTGGCCGCACTCGCCCCGACCACGGCCGTCATCGAGGTCGGAGGCATCGGCATGGCCGTCCAGTGCACCCCCGACACCCTCGCCGGGCTGCGGATCGGCACGGACGCCCGGCTGGCCACCTCCCTGGTGGTCCGCGAGGACTCGCTCACCCTCTACGGCTTCGCGGACGACGACGAGCGCCAGGTCTTCGAACTGCTCCAGACCGCCAGCGGAGTGGGCCCCAGGCTCGCCCAGGCGATGCTCGCCACCCACCGCCCCGACGCCCTGCGCATCGCCGTCGCCACCGGCGACGAGAAGGCGCTGACCGCCGTGTCCGGCATCGGCAAGAAGGGCGCCCAGAAGCTCCTGCTGGAGCTCAAGGACCGGCTCGGCGAACCGGTCGGCGCGCGCATCGGGCAGCAGGGCATCGGCACGGCCGTCAGCTCCTCCTGGCGCGACCAGCTGCAGGCCGCCCTGATCGGCCTCGGCTACGCCATCCGGGAGGCCGACGAGGCGGTGGCCGCCGTGACACCGCAGGCCGAGGCCGCGCTCGCCGAGGGCGGCCAGGCCCCCGTGCCCCAGCTGCTCCGCGCGGCGCTGCAGACGCTCAACCGCGCACGCTGACCCCCGGGGCCCGCGCGCCCCGAACGCCGGCCGGGACACCGCACGGAACGGACCGGCACCGAAACACCCGAGGCGGGACTGACGAGATGAACTGGGACGAGACCGGGACCGACACCGGCGACCTCACCGACGAGCGGCCGGACGACCGGCTGGTCGACGCCGGGGCGGACGGCGAGGACACCGCGGTCGAGGCGGCCCTGCGCCCGAAGGACCTGCACGAGTTCGTCGGCCAGGAGAAGGTGCGCGAACAGCTCGACCTGGTCCTCAAGGCCGCCCGCGCACGCGGTGCCACCGCCGACCACGTCCTGCTCTCCGGCGCCCCCGGCCTGGGCAAGACCACCCTCTCCATGATCATCGCGGCCGAGATGGGCGCCCCGATCCGGATCACCTCGGGCCCCGCGATCCAGCATGCGGGCGACCTCGCGGCGATCCTCTCCTCCCTCCAGGAGGGCGAGGTCCTCTTCCTCGACGAGATCCACCGGATGTCGCGGCCCGCCGAGGAGATGCTCTACATGGCGATGGAGGACTTCCGGGTCGACGTCATCGTCGGCAAGGGCCCCGGCGCCACGGCCATCCCGCTGGAGCTGCCGCCCTTCACCCTCGTCGGCGCCACCACCCGGGCCGGACTGCTGCCGCCCCCGCTGCGCGACCGCTTCGGCTTCACCGGGCACATGGAGTTCTACGCCCCCACCGAGCTGGAGCGCGTCATCCACCGCTCCGCCGGTCTGCTCGACGTCGCCATAGACACCGCGGGCGCCGCGGAGATCGCCGGCCGCTCCCGCGGCACGCCCCGCATCGCCAACCGCCTGCTGCGCCGTGTCCGCGACTACGCCCAGGTCAAGGCCGAAGGGCGGATCGACCGGGACATCGCCGCAGCCGCCCTGCGGGTGTACGAGGTCGACGCCCGGGGGCTCGACCGGCTGGACCGCGCGGTGCTCGGCGCCCTGCTGAAGCTCTTCGGGGGCGGCCCCGTCGGCCTCTCCACGCTCGCGGTGGCCGTGGGGGAGGAGCGCGAGACGGTCGAGGAGGTCGCCGAGCCCTTCCTCGTACGGGAAGGACTGCTCGCGCGGACCCCGCGCGGCAGGGTCGCCACCCCCGCGGCGTGGGCGCACCTGGGGCTCGTGCCGCCGCAGCACGGCGTAAAGGGACAACAGGGCCTGTTCGGGGCGTGACGGCGGACGGGTTGGCCAGCAGGGGAACCCCGGTGCCATGCTGGACGTTGTTCCAACGATGCGGACTCGCCTAGACTCCGCCGATGCCGCCCGTATACAGGTCGGTGTTCCCACCCCCGTAGACCAGGCCGCGTGAATCAGCGTGGTCGTGCGAAGGAAGTTCCGTCCCGTGAGTCTCGTGACCCTCCTCCCCTTCATCGTGCTCATCGGGGCCATGTTCCTGATGACCCGGTCCGCCAAGAAGAAGCAGCAGGCGGCTGCGCAGATGCGCGACGACATGCAGCCCGGTACGGGCGTCCGGACGATCGGCGGCATGTACGCCACCGTCAAGGAGATCCAGGACGACACGGTTCTCCTTGAGGTCGCGCCCGGCGTCCACGCCGTCTACGCGAAGAACTCCATCGGTGCCGTCCTGGACGACGCGGAGTACAACCGCATCGTCCACGGCGACGTCGAGCTGGAGGGCGAGGGCACGGTCGTGCCCGACGACGCCTCCTCGCTCACCGACGGCGGCTCCGCGGACGAGGACGTCGCGAAGATCGACCTGGGCAAGAAGGCCGAGGACGACGCCGAGCCCAAGGGTTCCGAGGCCGAGGACGCCGAGGTCAAGGGTTCCGAGGCCAAGGACGCCAAGGCCGACGGCGAGGGCGAGGCGAAGTAGTTCCACGATCCCCGGACGCCGGACCCCTGCGGGTGTCCGGCGTCTCGCGGGCCGTGGGCCCTTCTGCGGGGTCGGGTCCCCACATCACTCAGTGGCCGCTCGGGCGCGCACCCGGCGCGGGGCGGTTGGACAGGGAGAAACGAAAAGGTGGCAGCACCGAAGAAAGGCCGGGGCTCAGCCGGTCAGGGCAGGCCGGGCCGCGCCCTGGCACTGATCCTCATCGCCATGGTCGCCCTGACCGGCGGGATGTTCCTGTCCGGTCACACCACGCCCCGGCTCGGTATCGACCTGGCCGGCGGCACGTCGATCACCCTCAAGGCGAAGAGCCAGCCCGGCAAGCCCGAGGCGATCAACGAGACCAACATGAACACCGCGGTCAGCATCATCGAACGCCGTGTCAACGGTCTGGGCGTCTCCGAGGCCGAGGTCCAGACCCAGGGCGCATCGAACATCATCGTCAACATCCCCAAGGGGACGAACTCGGCGCAGGCCCGGGAGCAGGTCGGCACCACCGCCCAGCTGTACTTCCGGCCCGTGCTCACGGTGACCGGCGGCGGACCCACGCCCGAGGGCTCCGCCAACCCGTCGGAGAGCGGTTCCGGGGAGCCGAGCGCCACGCCCAGTGCGAAGGCGAGCGACCCGGAGACGGCCTCGGACCCGAAGGCGACCCCCTCGGCGAGCGCCACCACGCAGGGCCGTGCCGTGACCGGCGCCCTGAAGAAGGACGCCACGCCGACCCCCTCGGGCACCGGCGGGTCGGACGCCCCCGCGGCGACCGAGACGCCCGACGCGGCGACCGCGGCGCTCCAGAAGAAGTTCACCGAGCTGGACTGCACCGACAAGGCGGCCCGCGCGGCCGCGGGCGACGGCGTCAAGCCCGAGGACCCCACGGTCGCGTGCAGCTCCGAGGGTGACGCCAAGTACCTCCTCGGCCCGGCCGAGGTCTCCGGTACGGACGTCGACGACGCGAAGGCGCAGTTCGACCAGCAGCGCGGCATCTGGCTCGTCTCGATGCAGTTCACCGACAAGGGCTCCAAGAAGTTCCAGTCGATCACCAAGAAGCTGTCGACGCAGCAGTCGCCGCAGAACCAGTTCGCGATCTCCCTCGACGGCGAGGTCGTCTCGGCGCCCCAGGTGAACGAGGCGCTCAGCGGCAGTGCGGAGATCTCCGGCAGCTTCACCCAGCAGTCGGCCGAGGACCTGGCCAACGTCCTGTCCTACGGTGCGCTCCCGCTGTCCTTCAGCGAGGACACCGTCACGACCGTCACCGCCGCACTCGGCGGCGAGCAGCTGGAGGCCGGCCTCATCGCCGGCGCCATCGGTCTGGCCCTGGTCGTCATCTACCTGGTCGCCTACTACCGCGGCCTGGCGCTCATCGCGCTCCTCAGCCTGCTGGTCTCCGGCGTCCTGACCTACACGATCATGGCTCTGCTGGGCCCGGCCATCGGCTTCGCGCTGAACCTCCCGGCCGTCTGCGGTGCGATCGTGGCGATCGGTATCACCGCGGACTCGTTCATCGTCTACTTCGAACGCATCCGGGACGAGATCCGCGAGGGCCGCACCCTGCGTCCGGCCGTCGAGCGCGCCTGGCCCCGGGCCCGGCGCACCATCCTCGTGTCCGACTTCGTGTCGTTCCTCGCGGCGGCCGTGCTCTTCCTCGTCACCGTCGGCAAGGTCCAGGGCTTCGCGTTCACGCTCGGTCTCACGACCCTGCTCGACGTCGTCGTGGTGTTCCTCTTCACCAAGCCCGTCATGACACTGATGGCCCGCACCTCGTTCTTCGGCGGCGGTCACCCGTGGTCCGGTCTGGACCCGAAGCGGCTCGGCGCCAAGCCGCCGTTGCGCCGCTCGCGCCGCGTCAACGCCCGCACCGACCACCCGAAGGAGGCGTGAGATGTCGCGACTCGGCAATCTCGGCGCCCGGCTCTACCGTGGCGAGGTCGGTTACGACTTCATCGGCAAGCGCAAGATCTGGTACGGCGTCTCGATCCTGATCACCATCACGGCCATCCTCGGCCTGGCGGTCAGCGGCCTGAACATGGGCATCGAGTTCAAGGGCGGTGCCGTCTTCACGACGGACACCAAGGCCAAGGTGTCGGTCTCCCAGGCCCACGACGACGCGGTCGCGGCCTCCGGCCACGAGGCGATCGTCCAGGAGCTCGGCAACGGCGGCCTCCGGATCCAGATCACCGAGGTCGACACCCAGAAGGCCGACCAGATCAAGACCCAGCTCTCCGAGGACCTCGGCATCCCCGAGTCCAAGATCAACGCGGACCTGGTCGGACCCAGCTGGGGCGAGCAGATCGCCAACAAGGCCTGGGCGGGCCTCGGCATCTTCATGGTCCTCGTGGTGGTCTACCTGGCCATCGCCTTCGAGTGGCGGATGGCCGTCGCCGCCCTCGTCGCGCTGATCCACGACATCACCATCACCGTCGGTGTCTACGCCCTCGTCGGCTTCGAGGTCACCCCGGGCACCGTCATCGGTCTGCTGACCATCCTCGGTTACTCCCTCTACGACACGGTCGTCGTGTTCGACAGCCTCAAGGAGGGCACGCAGGGGATCACCAAGCAGACCCGCTGGACCTACAGCGAGATCGCCAACCGCTCCATCAACGGCACGCTGGTGCGCTCCATCAACACCACCGTGGTGGCGCTGCTGCCGGTCGCCGGTCTGCTGTTCATCGGCGGCGGTGTCCTCGGCGCCGGCATGCTGAACGACATCTCGCTGTCGCTCTTCGTCGGCCTCGCCGCCGGTGCGTACTCCTCGATCTTCATCGCCACCCCGCTGGTCGCCGACCTCAAGGAGCGCGAGCCGCAGATAAAGGCACTGAAGAAGCGGATCCTCGCCAAGCGGGCCGCCGCGGCCGCCAAGGGCGAGTCCGCCGAGGACGAGCGCGAGGACCCGGCCGACGAGGCCGAGCCCGCGGGTGCGGTCGTCGGGCAGCGCCGCCAGCCCGGGGGCCACGGCCGGGCTCCGAGGAACCGTCGATGACGAGCACGAGCGTCACCGACGCGACCCGGGAGCTCCTGCTCAGCCGGATCCGCGACGTACCGGACTATCCGAAGCCCGGAGTGCTGTTCAAGGACATCACCCCGCTGCTCGCGGACCCGGTCGCCTTCGCCGCGCTCACCGACTTCTTCGTGGAGCTGTGCGTGCGGCACGGCGCCACCAAGATCGTGGGCCTGGAGGCGCGCGGCTTCATCCTGGCCGCGCCGGTCGCCGTCCGGGCCGGGATCGGGTTCGTCCCCGTCCGCAAGGCCGGGAAGCTGCCCGGCGCCACCCTCGGACAGGCGTACGAGCTGGAGTACGGCACCGCGGAGATCGAGATCCACGCCGAGGACCTGTCCGCCGACGACCGGGTCATGGTCATCGACGACGTCCTGGCCACCGGTGGCACGGCCGAGGCCTCGCTGGAGCTCATCCGGCGGGCCGGTGCAGAGGTCGCCGGAGTTTCGGTGCTCATGGAGCTGGGCTTCCTCCTCGGCCGCGACCGGCTCGGGGCGGGGCTGCGGAACGCCCCGCTGGAGGCTCTGATCACCCTCTGACCTGCGCCGCGCGAGCACGGCGCGCGTAGGGACGCACAGGACGGGTATCCGGGAACATCCGGATACCCGTCCTGCGTCCGTGCGGGGTTCCGCGGTCCCCGGGCGAGGACATGCCCGGAGATCGATACCATGGGCTATCCGGCAGCCCGGATCCGCACGAGGAGCGCTCTTGCCAGACGAGGCCCAGCCAGTCGCCGCCCCGCAGCCCGAACGGCCCGCGGCGGACTCCGCCACGCCCGGCGGGACGCAGCCCGGCGGGCGTGGCGCCTCCGGGTCCGCCGACCGCCCCGCGCAGGGTTCCGCACCGGACCCGGCAGCCCGGCCGCCCGCGGCCGACCCGGCCCCGCCCACGGCGGCGAAGCCGGGGCCGCCTCCCGGCGTGAAGGCGGCACCGTCCTCCGGCGCGAAGACATCCGCGCCCGGCTCGGGTTCCGCGCCGGCGCCCGGTTCAGGTTCCGCTCCCCAGGAGAAGCCCGCCCCCGCCTCCGGTACGGAGGGGGCGCCCGGCTCGGGTTCCGCGCCGGCGTCCGGCTCGGGTTCCGCGCCCGCGTCCGGAGAGAAGGCCACCTTCGGCTCGGGTTCCGCGCCCGCGTCCGGAGAGAAGGCCACCTCCGGCTCGGGTTCCGCGCCCCAGCAGAAGCCCGCCCCCGCGTCCGGGGCGCAGAAGCCCCCGGCGCCCGCAGCGAAGTCCCCGGCCCGGCCCGCCGCCGGCGCACCGGCCGCGTCCGCGCGCTCCGGCGGCTCCTCCAGCCGGGTCCGGGCCCGCCTCGCCCGTCTGGGCGTACAGCGCTCCAGCCCGTACAACCCGGTGCTCGAACCCCTCCTGCGGACGGTCCGCAGCAATGACCCCAAGATCGAGTCCGCCACCCTGCGCCAGATCGAGCGCGCCTACCAGGTCGCCGAGCGCTGGCACCGGGGGCAGAAGCGCAAGAGCGGCGACCCGTACATCACCCACCCGCTCGCCGTCACCACGATCCTCGCCGAGCTCGGCATGGACCCGGCGACGCTCATGGCGGGGCTGCTGCACGACACGGTCGAGGACACCGAGTACGGCCTGGACACCCTGCGCAAGGACTTCGGCGACCAGGTCGCGCTGCTCGTCGACGGCGTCACCAAGCTCGACAAGGTCAAGTTCGGTGAGGCCGCCCAGGCGGAGACCGTGCGCAAGATGGTCGTCGCCATGGCCAAGGACCCCCGGGTCCTGGTCATCAAGCTCGCCGACCGGCTGCACAACATGCGCACCATGCGCTACCTCAAGCGGGAGAAGCAGGAGAAGAAGGCCCGCGAGACCCTGGAGATCTACGCGCCGCTGGCCCACCGCCTGGGCATGAACACCATCAAGTGGGAGCTGGAGGACCTCGCCTTCGCGATCCTCTACCCCAAGATGTACGACGAGATCGTCCGCCTCGTCGCCGAGCGGGCGCCGAAGCGCGACGAGTACCTCGCCATAGTGACCGACGAGGTCCAGGCCGACCTGCGCGCCGCCCGCATCAAGGCCACCGTCACCGGACGGCCGAAGCACTACTACAGCGTCTACCAGAAGATGATCGTGCGGGGGCGCGACTTCGCCGAGATCTACGACCTGGTGGGCATCAGGGTCCTCGTCGACACGGTCCGCGACTGCTACGCGGCGCTCGGCACCGTCCACGCCCGGTGGAATCCGGTGCCCGGGCGGTTCAAGGACTACATCGCGATGCCCAAGTTCAACATGTATCAGTCGCTGCACACCACGGTGATCGGTCCCAGCGGCAAGCCCGTCGAGCTCCAGATCCGGACCTTCGACATGCACCGGCGCGCCGAGTACGGCATCGCCGCGCACTGGAAGTACAAGCAGGAGGCCGTGGCGGGCGCCTCCAAGGTGCGCACCGACGTCCCCCGGAACACGGGCGGCCGCGGGCAGGACACCGTCAACGACATGGCGTGGCTGCGCCAGCTCCTGGACTGGCAGAAGGAGACCGAGGACCCCAGCGAGTTCCTGGAGTCCCTGCGCTTCGACCTGTCGCGCAACGAGGTCTTCGTCTTCACGCCGAAGGGCGACGTGATAGCGCTGCCCGCCGGCGCGACTCCGGTCGACTTCGCGTACGCCGTCCACACGGAGGTCGGACACCGCACCATAGGAGCCCGGGTCAACGGGCGGCTCGTCCCGCTGGAGTCGACCCTCGACAACGGTGACCTGGTGGAGGTCTTCACCTCCAAGGCGGCCGGCGCCGGGCCCTCCCGCGACTGGCTCCAGTTCGTCAAGTCGCCCCGGGCCCGCAACAAGATCCGGGCCTGGTTCTCCAAGGAACGGCGCGACGAGGCGATCGAGCAGGGCAAGGACGCCATCGCGCGGGCCATGCGCAAGCAGAACCTGCCGATCCAGCGCATCCTCACGGGCGACTCCCTGGTCACGCTGGCCCACGAGATGCGCTACCCCGATATCTCGTCGCTGTACGCGGCGATCGGTGAGGGGCATGTCGCCGCCGCGGGCGTCGTCCAGAAGCTCGTCCAGGCGCTCGGCGGCGAGGACGCCGCCAACGAGGACCTGGCGGAGAGCTCCCCGCCCTCGCACGGACGCAGCAAGCGCCGGTCCAAGGGCGACCCCGGTGTCGTCGTCAAGGGCGTCGAGGACGTCTGGGTCAAGCTGGCCCGCTGCTGCACCCCGGTGCCCGGCGACCCGATCATCGGGTTCGTCACCCGGGGGAGCGGCGTCTCCGTGCACCGCGCGGACTGCGTCAACGTCGACTCGCTCTCGCAGCAGCCCGAGCGGATCCTCGACGTCGAATGGGCGCCCACCCAGTCGTCCGTCTTCCTGGTCGCCATCCAGGTGGAGGCGCTCGACCGGTCCCGGCTGCTCTCCGACGTCACCCGCGTGCTGTCCGACCAGCACGTGAACATCCTGTCGGCGGCCGTGCAGACCTCCCGCGACCGGGTGGCCACCTCGCGCTTCACCTTCGAGATGGGCGACCCGAAGCACCTGGGGCACGTCCTGAAGGCCGTACGCGGCGTGGAGGGCGTCTACGACGTCTACCGGGTCACCTCGGCGCGCCGGCCGTAGCCGCAGCCGCCGGGGCGGCCCTCAGGGACCGCCCCGGCCCCTGGCGGGCGACACCCGCCGGTCCCTGGGTCACGGCCGGTCGTAGCGGTGGCAGTGGGCGGGGCCCCGGGGCCCGCCCACGGCGTCTGTCGGCCGACAGACGCCGGTCCCTGCGGTCACGGCAGGTCGTAGCGGCAGCCGTCCGCCCGTCCCTCGGGACCGCCCGGTCTCTGCGGCACGGGCCCCCGCCGGTCTCCGGGCACATGCGCCCTCCTCGGTGCGCCGGCCTCGGGTCCCGGCACGGGAAGAGGACCGGTTCCCGGATCCGCCGCACGGCAACGGCCGCCGAGGCACGCGTCCACGGCCCGTGCAGCCGAGGTGCCCGCCCCAGGCCCGCCCCGGCCCTGCGCCCCGGCCTGTGGCAGCGCCCCGCCACCGGCCTCGCTCCCCGGCCTATGGCGTCGCCCCGCCCTGGCCCATGGCCGCACCCCGCCCCAGGGCCGCGCCCCGGCGCCCCGGTGGCTGACGCACGACGAGGGGCCCGTGCACACGACGCGTGCACGGGCCCCTCGTCGTGCCGGGGAGAACGCGGCTCAGCCGCCGAACTCCTCCAGGCCCTTCAGCGCCTGGTCCAGCAGGGCCTGGCGGCCCTCGAGCTCACGGGAGAGCTTGTCGGCCCGGGCGTTGTTGCCCGAGGCGCGCGCCGTGTCGATCTGCGTACGCAGCTTGTCGACGGCCGCCTGGAGCTGACCGGTCAGGCCCTCGGCACGGGCCCGTGCCTCCGGGTTCGTCCGGCGCCACTCGGACTCCTCGGCCTCCTGGAGCGCGCGCTCCACCGCCTGCACCCGGCCCTCGACCTTCGGGCGGGCGTCACGCGGGACATGGCCGATGGCCTCCCAGCGCTCGTTGATGGAGCGGAACGCCGCCCTGGCGGCCTTCAGGTCCTTCACCGGGACCAGCTTCTCGGCCTCGGTGGCGAGCTCCTCCTTGAGCTTGAGGTTCTCGCCCTGCTCGGCGTCGCGCTCGGCGAAGACACCGCTGCGGGCGCCGAAGAAGACGTCCTGGGCGCCGCGGAAGCGGTTCCACAGCTCGTCCTCGGCCTCGCGCTGGGCGCGTCCGGCCGCCTTCCACTCGGTCATCAGGTCGCGGTAACGCGCGGCCGTCGTGCCCCAGTCGGTCGAGCCGGAGAGCGACTCGGCCTCGGCGACCAGCCTCTCCTTGACCTTGCGCGCCTCCTCGCGCTGGGCGTCCAGCGCGGCGAAGTGGGCCTTGCGGCGCTTGGAGAAGGCGGAACGGGCATGCGAGAAGCGGTGCCAGAGCTCGTCGTCGGACTTGCGGTCCAGACGCGGCAACCCCTTCCACGTGTCGACCAGCGCCCGCAGACGCTCACCGGCCGAACGCCACTGCTCGCTCTGCGCCAGCTCCTCGGCCTCGACGACGAGCGCCTCCTTGGCCTGACGGGCCTCGTCGGTCTGCTTCGCCTTCTGGGCCTTGCGCTCCTCGCGCCGCGAGTCGACCGTCGCGACGAGCGCGTCCAGCCGCTTGCCGAGCGCGGCGAGGTCCCCGACGGCGTGGTGCTCGTCCACCTGCTGCCGCAGGTGGTCGATCGCCGCCGTGGCGTCCTTCGCCGAGAGGTCGGTGGTCTTCACCCGCCGCTCCAGGAGGCCGATCTCGACCACCAGGCCCTCGTACTTGCGCTCGAAATAAGCCAGTGCCTCCTCGGGGGAACCGGCCTGCCACGATCCGACGACCTGCTCGCCCTCGGCCGTACGCACGTACACGGTGCCCGTCTCGTCGACACGGCCCCACGGGTCGCTGCTCACAGCGCCTCCTCCACCTGATGCATCGAGGGGGTTGGCCCCCCGTGCATCGTCCACAGTTTCCTGGGGCGGGCAGCGCCCGCCCTCCACCACGCCAATCTAGGCGACCGGCCGCCCGGCTGTCCGCACTCAGCGCGGCTGAAATTCTCCGGTACCCTCCCGGAGCCTCCGGCCGGGCGGCCGCCCGTGGCGTCAGGCCTTGTCGACCTTCACCTTCTCGATCGTGACGGCCTTCTTCGGAGCACCGTCGGCCGCACCCTCGGCGACACCCGCCGCGGCGACCTTCTCGACCGCCTTCAGGCCGGCGTCGTCCATGGTGCCGAACGGCGTGTAGTTGGGGGGCAGTTTGGTGTCCTTGTAGACCAGGAAGAACTGGCTCCCGCCGGTCCCCGGCTGGCCGGTGTTGGCCATCGCGACGGTGCCCTTGGGATAGGTCACCGAACCGTCGTCACCCGGCTTGCCCAGCGAGGTCAGGTTCTCGTCCGGGATCGTGTAGCCGGGGCCGCCCGTCCCGTCGCCCTTCGGGTCGCCGCACTGGAGGACGAAGATGCCCTCGGTGGTCAGCCGGTGACACTTCGTGTCGTCGAAGTACCCCTTGTCCGCGAGGGCCTTGAAGGAGTTCGTGGTGTGCGGGGTCTTCGCCGCGTCCATCGTGATGCCGATGTCGCCCTGGCTCGTCGTGAGCGACATCGTGTACGAGGCCTTCTTGTCGATCTTCATCGCGGGCTCGGGCGCGCTGCTCTCGCTCTCCGAGGGCGACGCCGACGGGCTCGCCTCGGCCTTCGCCGAGCTCTTCACGTCGTCCCCGTCGAACGTGAGCCAGGCGCCGACCCCGATGACCGCAACCACGGCCACCGAGGAGGCGATGATCACCGTGAGACGCCTCGTCCTGCGGCGCGCTTCCTCCCGGCGCTGCTGCTGCCGCTCGAACTTCTCCCGGGCGAGCTGCCGCCGCCGCTGATCGCTGCTGACCACCGGATGGTCTCCTTGTGCGTCGTGTGATCGGACCTGGAATGCCCGTACGGTATATGGGTTAGCTGTGGAATGAGGAGCGCCGGTAGTCTCGGGTCTGCCGCACGACCCTCCGCGGCCCTCCTCGTCGGACGACACCTTAAGGACGATCGTGCTCATTGCCGGGTTCCCCGCCGGGGCCTGGGGGACCAACTGCTACCTGGTCGCCCCCGCCGCCGGCGAGGAGTGCGTGATCATCGACCCGGGGCACCAGGCCGCCCAGGGCGTCGAGGAAGCGCTGAAGAAGCATCGGCTCAAGCCCGTCGCCGTCGTCCTCACCCACGGCCACATCGACCACGTCGCCTCGGTGGTGCCCGTGTGCGGGGCCCACGACGTCCCCGCCTGGATCCATCCCGAGGACCGCTACATGATGAGCGACCCCGAGAAGGGGCTGGGACGCTCCATCGGGATGCCGCTGATGGGCGAGCTGACCGTCGGTGAGCCGGACGACGTGAAGGAACTGTCCGACGGTGCGGCGCTGAAGCTCGCCGGCATGGAGTTCGGCGTCGCGCACGCACCGGGCCATACCAAGGGGTCGGTGACGTTCCGGATGCCCGAGGTCGCGGACGTACCGCAGATCCTCTTCTCGGGCGACCTGCTCTTCGCCGGCTCCGTCGGACGCACCGACATGCCCGGCGGCGACCACACCGAGCTGCTCGAGTCCCTGGCCCGCGTGTGCCTGCCGCTCGACGACTCGACCGTGGTGCTGTCCGGCCACGGCCCCCAGACGACCATCGGCCGCGAGCGCGCCTCCAATCCGTACCTGCACGGACTGGACGCGCCCCGCCGAGGAATGTGACGAGAGAAAAGACCTGTGAGCACCTTCCGGGCCCCCAAGGGCACGTACGACCTGACCCCGCCCCGCTCCGCGAAGTTCCTCGCGGTGCGCGAGGCCATCGCCTCGCCCCTGAAGCACTCCGGCTACGGATACATCGAGACCCCCGGCTTCGAGGACGTCGCGCTGTTCGCCCGGGGCGTCGGCGAGTCCACCGACATCGTGTCCAAGGAGATGTACGCCTTCGAGACCAAGGGCGGCGACAAGCTCGCGCTGCGCCCCGAGGGCACCGCGTCCGTGCTGCGCGCCGCCCTGGAGGCCAACCTCCACAAGGCGGGCAACCTCCCCGTCAAGCTCTGGTACTCGGGCTCGTACTACCGCTACGAGCGTCCGCAGGCGGGCCGCTACCGCCACTTCTCGCAGGTGGGCGCCGAGGCCATCGGCACGGAGGACCCCGCACTCGACGCCGAGCTGATCATCCTCGCCGACCAGGCCTACCGCTCGCTCGGCCTCACGGAGTTCCGCATCCTGCTGAACTCGCTGGGTGACAAGGAGTGCCGGCCCGTCTACCGCGAGGCGCTCCAGACGTTCCTGCGGGACCTCGACCTCGACGAGGAGACCCGCCGGCGCATCGAGATCAACCCGCTGCGGGTCCTCGACGACAAGCGGCCCGACGTCCAGAAGCAGCTGACCGGTGCCCCGATGCTGCGCGATTTCCTCTGCGACGCCTGCAAGGCGTACCACGAGGAGGTCCGCGACCTGCTGACGGCCGCGGGCGTCGCCTACGAGGACGACGAGAAGCTGGTCCGCGGCCTCGACTACTACACCCGCACGACCTTCGAGTTCGTCCACGACGGCCTGGGCTCCCAGTCCGCGGTGGGCGGCGGCGGACGCTACGACGGTCTGTCCGAGATGATCGGCGGCCCCGCGCTGCCGTCCGTCGGCTGGGCCCTCGGCGTGGACCGCACGGTGCTCGCCCTGGAGGCCGAGGGCGTCGAACTCGACATCCCCGCCCCGACCGGCGTCTACGCGGTGCCGCTCGGCGAGGAGGCGCGGCGGGTGCTCTTCGGCCTGGTCACCGAACTGCGCAAGGCCGGCGTCGCGACCGACTTCGCGTTCGGCGGCCGGGGCCTCAAGGGCGCCATGAAGAGCGCGAACCGCTCCGGTGCCCGCTACACGGTCGTGGCCGGGGAGCGGGACCTCGCCGAGGGCAACGTCCAGCTCAAGGACATGGAGTCGGGCGAGCAGGAGGCCGTGGCCGTCGACGAACTGGTCACGGTGATCCGGGCCAGGCTGACCGCCTGAGCCGACCCGCCCGTCCGCACCCGTGCCCGCCCGGTCCGACCGGGCGGGCACGCCCCTGTCCGGCACCTGGTCCGGCGGGCCCTCCGTCAACCCGGAGGCGGCGGATTCATCCTGTGGGGCGATCTTGATCGGGGAGCGCTGACGGCCGCCCGCGGAAGAGGCGACCACGCGACGGAGGTGCCCCGCGCCGCCCTGACGCACCGGCCCCATCCGTGTGCCGGCGCCCCGGCCCGCACCACCCCGGCCGGGACGCCCGGCGCGTCCGCGGGGCTGATCCGCAGGTCGGGACGGGGCCGGAGCGGTGGGGCGGCCCGGACGCCCGCCCGGCCCGCGCACCCCGGCCACCCGGTCCGCCGTCCGGCGCGGCTCCGCCGCAGCACCGGGCCGCGGTCCCGGTCCGCGCACACCTTTATGGCCATCGAACGGATGGGCGTGCCGACGGTGCGGCACAATGACGGAGCCCGGCTGGCTACTCAGTGATGGAACGGCGATATGACGATGGCAGCGGTAGACCACCCCTCCTCACGGCAGGACGAGGACAACGGGGCGAAGACCTTCGGCGGCAGTCGCGCGCTCGCACTGCTGCTGGTGATCACGGGAGCGGCCGGGCTGCTCGCCGCCTGGGTGATCACGATCGACAAGTTCAAGCTGCTGGAGGACCCGAGCTTCACCCCGGGCTGCAGCCTGAACCCGGTCGTCGCGTGCGGCAACATCATGAAGAGCGAGCAGGCGTCCGCCTTCGGCTTCCCCAACCCGATGCTCGGCATCGCCACCTACTCCGTGGTCATCGGCATCGGCATGGCGCTCCTGGCGGGCGCCCGCTTCCGCGCCTGGTACTGGCTGGGCCTCAACGCGGGCACGCTGTTCGGCGTCGGCTTCTGCACCTGGCTGCAGTACCAGTCGCTGTACAACATCAACTCGCTGTGCCTGTGGTGCTGCCTGGCCTGGGTCGCCACCATCGTCATGTTCTGCTACGTCACCACGCACAACATCCGGCACGGCATCCTGCCCGCCCCCGCCTGGCTCCGGAACACCCTCACCGAGTTCCCCTGGGTGCCGCCGGTGCTCTGGATCGGGATCATCGGCATGCTGATCCTGACCCGCTGGTGGGACTTCTGGACCAGCTGACGCACCGGGCGGTCCTGTCGGTGGGGTGACATAGGCTTTCCCGCGTGGAGCCCGACCTCTTTACCGCAGCCGCCGAAGACCGCCAGGAGAAGGACCCGTCCAGCAGCCCCCTCGCTGTCCGGATGCGTCCTCGCACGCTGGACGAGGTCGTCGGCCAGCAGCACCTGCTCAAGCCGGGCTCGCCGCTGCGCCGCCTCGTCGGCGACGGCGGCTCGGGCCCCGCCGGGCCCTCGTCGGTGATCCTCTGGGGTCCGCCCGGCACGGGCAAGACGACCCTGGCGTACGTCGTCAGCAAGGCCACCAACAAGCGCTTCGTCGAGCTCTCCGCGATCACCGCCGGTGTCAAGGAGGTCCGGGCGGTCATCGAGGGCGCGCGCCGCGCCACCGGCGGCTACGGCAAGGAGACCGTCCTCTTCCTCGACGAGATCCACCGCTTCTCCAAGGCCCAGCAGGACTCGCTGCTCCCCGCCGTGGAGAACCGCTGGGTCACCCTCATCGCGGCCACCACCGAGAATCCGTACTTCTCGATCATCTCCCCGCTGCTGTCGCGCTCCCTGCTCCTCACCCTGGAGCCGCTCGGCGACGACGACCTGCGCGCCCTGCTGCGCCGGGCCGTGGAGGACGAGCGGGGGCTGGCCGGAGCCGTCACGCTCCCCGAGGACGCCGAGGCGCACCTGCTGCGGATCGCCGGCGGGGACGCCCGGCGGGTGCTGACCGCGCTGGAGGCCGCCGCCGGAGCGGCACTCTCCAAGCACGAGGACGCGATCACCCTGGAGACGCTGGAGGAGACGGTCGACCGCGCCGCCGTGAAGTACGACCGGGACGGCGACCAGCACTACGACGTGGCGAGCGCCCTGATCAAGTCGATCCGCGGGTCCGACGTGGACGCCGCGCTGCACTACCTGGCCCGGATGATCGAGGCGGGGGAGGACCCGCGCTTCATCGCCCGGCGGCTGATGATCTCCGCCAGCGAGGACATCGGGCTGGCCGACCCGACGGCACTGCCCACGGCGGTGGCCGCCGCCCAGGCCGTCGCCATGATCGGCTTCCCCGAGGCGGCGCTCACCCTCAGCCACGCCACGATCGCCCTCGCCCTCGCCCCCAAGTCGAACGCGGCGACCCTGGCGGTCTCCGCCGCCCAGGAGGACGTGCGACGGGGACTCGCCGGCCCGGTCCCCGCCCATCTGCGCGACGGCCACTACAAGGGCGCCGCCAAGCTGGGCCACGCCCAGGGATACGTCTACCCGCACGACGTCCCGGGCGGGATCGCCGCCCAGGAGTACGCCCCGGACGCCGTCCGCGGCAGGCGCTACTACGAACCCACCCGGTACGGCGCCGAGGCGCGCTACGCCGACGTGGCGGAGCGGGTCCGCGAGCGCCTCGGCCGGACCGATCCCGGGGGCGCGGCCTCCTCGTGACGGCGGCGGCTCAGCAGGCCGCCGCCTCGAAGAGCACGTGCATCGCCCGGCGCAGCTCGCCGACGTCGCGCACGGGCTCGGGAAACTCGAAGCGCGCGTCGAAGCAGGCCTGGCCGCCCTCGACGAAGCGCACCCGGAGGCCGAAGCGGTCGACCGCCAGCGGGACGGCGTCGAGCCGGTGCTCCGGGCAGCCGCACGCGTCCCGGTCGCCGAGCAGCGAGGACAGGGTGGCCATCCGGTCACCGTGGGCGGCGTGCAGGTGCTGGAGGAGTTCGGTCTCGTGCGCGGTCAGCGGGTCGGCGACGGCGTCCCGGAAGTCCTCCGGCTCCACCTCGTCGAAGCCCCACAGATCGTCGACCGAGGCCTCCCCGGTCTCCAGCCGGAGCATCGTCCGGCCCGGCTCCGCGAGCCCCGGCACCGCGGTGAGCCAGCCGGCGACCCGGGCCCGTCCGCGGATCCGGTGGGGCACGGAGACCGGGGCGACGTCGGTGATCTCCAGCACAGCGGTCAGCTCGTCGCCCTGGGCCCGCGTCGCGGCCCGTACGACCGGGGATTCCGCGGGGAAACCGAGGAACAGGTCGCCCTCGGGACCGATGCTCCGGCTGACCGGCATCGACTGGTCCGGGTGGATCACCGACAGCCCCGGTACGATCAGCACGGCGGAGCAGGTACTCTGTACGAGAGTTCGTGTGCGCTCGGCTGCTGACGGCATCCGAGTGTTTTCAAGCCCGCTGGGACGCGGCTGACCACGATCAGATCGGCCTTCCGTCGTTACGGCGCCCTCGTGTGCGCCGTCGCTGTCTGTGCTGTCCGTGACGTGTGTGGTGTTCCCAGGGCGAGACATGCGATCTCCTTGAGTAAGGTAAGCCTAACCTAACCTACAACGGAGGTCTGGAGAACGTGCCTAACCAGTCGCGTCCCAAGGTCAAGAAGTCGCGTGCCCTCGGCATCGCCCTGACGCCGAAGGCTGTCAAGTACTTCGAAGCCCGCCCCTACCCGCCGGGCGAGCACGGCCGTGGCCGCAAGCAGAACTCGGACTACAAGGTCCGTCTGCTCGAGAAGCAGCGTCTCCGCGCGCAGTACGACATCAGCGAGCGCCAGATGGCGCGTGCCTACGACCGCGCCCGCAAGGCCGAGGGCAAGACGGGCGAGGCGCTGGTCGTCGAGCTCGAGCGCCGTCTCGACGCCCTGGTCCTGCGTTCGGGCATCGCCCGCACCATCTACCAGGCCCGTCAGATGGTCGTCCACGGCCACATCGAGGTCAACGGCGGCAAGGTCGACAAGCCGTCCTTCCGCGTGCGTCCCGACGACGTCGTGCAGGTCCGCGAGCGCAGCCGCTCCAAGGTCCCCTTCCAGGTGGCCCGTGAGGGTGGTTACGACACCGACGGCGAGACCCCGCGCTACCTCCAGGTGAACCTGAAGGCCCTGGCCTTCCGCCTGGACCGTGACCCGAACCGCAAGGAAATCCCGGTCATCTGCGACGAGCAGCTCGTCGTCGAGTACTACGCCCGCTGACGCAGGCGCAGCGCTCAACCGAGCTCGGGCCCGCCCCTCCCTGATGTACGGGAGGCGGCGGGCCTTCGCGTGTCCCCGACGGGTCCCGGCCCGGCGGCCCCCGCTCCGGACGCGCCCGGTCCGGGTGTTCCCTCCGGATCCGGACCGCCGTCCGCCGGGCCCGCCCCGTGCTCCGCGGCGCCCCGGAGCGCCCGCGCCACCGCGGCCCGGGTGTCCAGCCGGCGGCCCGACCCGCGCTCCCTCTCGTACCGGGCGTCGCCGAGTTCCGCCCTCGACCGTGACTCGCACTCGGTCCGCGGCACGCCGTAGTGCGCGGAGCCGAACAGCGGCAGGCCCACCGAGGGCCAGATCCGGTCCGCGGCTCCCTGGAGCGCCGCGGCCCCGGCCGCGTCGCCCTCGGTCACCGTGACGAGGGCCAGCAGCTCCAGGGAGAGGACCGTCCCCAGCAGGTCGTGGAAGGTGTGCGCGATGGTCAGCGCCTCGCCGAGCATCCGGCGCGCCCGCCCGTTCCGCCCCGACCGCAGGGCCGCGTAGCCCAGGACGTACAGCGCGTAGGCCAGGGTCCAGCGCTCGCCGCGGTCCTCGCAGATCTCGCGGACCTCCTCGCAGATCGCCGCCGCCGCCTCCAGGCCGCCGCGGAACGCGACGGCCATGCCCAGCTCGACCTGGGCCATCAGCACATTGCTGTTCAGCTCACCGATCTCCCGGTAGCGCCCCAGCGCCTCGCGCAGCAGTTCCTCGGCGCGGATCGGGTCGTCCGTGACCATCGAGAGACAGCCCGTGCGGTGCACGGCGTAGGCCACCGCGGCAGCGTCCCCCGAGCGCTCCCCCTCCTCACGGCACTCCTGCAGCGCCGACACCGCGCCCACCGGATCCCCCTGCAGCACCGCCACGTAGCCGAGCACCCACAGGGCCTTCAGTCGCGAGTGGTCGTACGGGGAGTCCTCCTCCAGCACCTGGTCCAGCCAGTGGCGGCCCTCGGCGAGGCGGCCGCAGCCCGCCCAGAAGAACCACAGCGTGCCCGCCAGGTACTGCGCGAGATGGACCTCCTCCGGGCTCTCCATCGAACACTCCATCGCCCGGCGGAGATTGGGCAGATCGCTGTCGATCCGGGCCGCGGCCTCCGCCTGCCGGGGGCTGAACCAGTCGAGTTCGCACCAGGTCGCCAGCCCGAGGTACCAATCCCGGTGCCTGCGGCGCAGCCGGTCGGCGTCCCCGGTGGCCCGCAGCCACTCGGCGCCGTACTCCCGCACGGTGTCCAGCAGCCGGTAGCGGCAGCCGAGCGCCGAGTCCTCGCGCAGCACCAGGGACTGCGCCAGCAGTTCGTCCAGCACGTCGAGCACCGAGTCGGCGGGCAGGTCCGGGCCGCTGCAGATGTACTCGACCGCCTCCAGGTCGAACTGCCCGGCGAACACGGAGAGCCGCGCCCACAGCAGGCGCTGTCCGGGAGCGCACAGCTCATGGCTCCAGCCGATCGCCGTGCGCAGCGTCCGGTGCCGGGAGAGCGCGCTCGGACTGCCCCCGGTCAGCAGCTTGAAGCGGTCGTCGAGACGGTGCAGCACCTGCCCCGGCGTCAGGGCCCGCAGCCGTCCTGCGGCGAGTTCCAGGGCCAGCGGGATGCCGTCGAGCCGGCGGCAGAGCTCCCGCGCGGTCTCCCGGTCGCCGTCGCTCAGCGGGATGCCGGGCCGTACCGAGGCGGCGCGCCGGACGAAGAGTTCCAGGGCGTCGTCGTCCGTCATCGGCGGGAGGGAGAAGGTGACTTCGCCGTCGACCCGCAGCGGCCGGCGGCCGGCCGCGAGCACCCGGAGGCCGGGGGCCCGGCGCAGCAGGTCCCGCAGGAGCTCGGCGCACGGGCCGGCGAGATGCTCGAAGCCGTCGATCACCAGCAGGAGCCGGCGGGCCGCGCAGTACTCCGCCAGCACCGCGCGGGGCGGCCGGCGGGTGTGGTCGGTGAGCCCCAGGGCGTCGACCAGGGTGTGCACGAGCAGACCCGGATCGTGGACGTCGGAGAGCTCGGCGATCCACACGCCGTCGCAGTACCGTTTCTCCATCAGAGCGGCGGCCCGGGCGGCGAGACGGCTCTTGCCGACCCCGGCGACCCCGGCGACGGTGACCAGCCGGGAACCGTCCAGCAGCGCGAGCAGCGCGGCCAGTTCGGCGTCGCGCCCCACGAAGGTGTTCAGCTCCGCCGGGAGGTTTCCGCGCACGGACGCGGGCTCCGTGTCGTCGGGCGTGGGGGAGGGGAGCTGAGGGCGTCGCATGGAACACGCAGAGTACTGGCACATAAGCTCTCCGTACAATCTCCCCTTTCCGGGGCCCGCGGCGCCCGCCCGGAATCCGGTACGGGGTGTGACGCCCGGCGCGATAGGCTCGGGGGGACGACGATCGGCAGAGGTGGCAGGAAGCCCCGGCCGGCCGGCGGAAGACAGGTACCGGCGGGGGAGGACCCCGGCCGATGCGGGTGACGAGCAGAGAGCGGTGCACTGTGTCCGGTGGAGAGGTGGCCGGCATCCTGGTGGCCGTCTTCTGGGCGATCCTGGTCTCCTTCCTCGCCGTGGTTCTGGTGAGACTGGCCCAGACGCTCAGGGCGACGACGGCGCTGGTGGCGGACGTGACGGAGCAGGCGGTCCCGCTGCTCGCCGACGCCTCCGCCACCCTGCGTTCCGCGCAGACCCAGCTGGACAAGGTCGACGCCATCGCGAGCGACGTCCAGGAGGTCACCTCCAACGCCTCCGCGCTCTCCACCACGGTCGCCTCGACGTTCGGCGGTCCGCTGGTGAAGGTCGCCGCGTTCGGCTACGGAGTGCGGCAGGCGATCGGCCGCCGCACCGCGGCCGAACCGGAGCAGGACCGCCGTGCCGCCCGCCGCACCGTGATCGTCGGCCGAACCGTGCCGTCCGCCCGTGACAGGAAGCGGGCCGGCCGCCGAAGCTCCCGCGGACAGAAGGACTGACCCAGCGATGTTCCGCCGTACGTTCTGGTTCACCGCCGGCGCAGCCGCCGGTGTGTGGGCCACCACCAAGGTCAACCGCAAGATCCGGCAGCTGACCCCCGAGAGCCTCGCGGCGCAGGCCGCCGACAAGGCGATCGAGGCGGGTCACCGGATGAAGGACTTCGCCCTCGACGTGCGCGAGGGCATGGTCAGGCGCGAGGCCGAACTCGGTGACGCCCTGGGGATCGAGGCTCCGGCCGTCCCCGGCCCCGTCGCCCACCGCGCACTTCCCTCCCACTCGAACAACCGGAATGAGGACCACTGATGGAGTCGGCTGAAATCCGCCGCCGCTGGCTGAGCTTTTTCGAGGAGCGCGGTCACACCGTCGTGCCTTCGGCGTCGCTCATCGCGGACGACCCGACTCTGCTGCTGGTCCCCGCGGGCATGGTCCCCTTCAAGCCGTACTTCCTCGGCGAGGTCAAGCCGCCCGCCCCGCGCGTCACCAGCGTGCAGAAGTGCGTCCGCACGCCGGACATCGAAGAGGTCGGCAAGACCACGCGGCACGGCACCTTCTTCCAGATGTGCGGCAACTTCTCCTTCGGCGACTACTTCAAGGAAGGCGCCATCGAGTTCGCCTGGGAGGCTCTGACGAGCCCGGTGGCGGACGGCGGCTTCGGCCTCGACCCCGAGCGCCTGTGGATCACGGTCTACCTGGACGACGACGAGGCCGAGCAGATCTGGCGCGAGAAGATCGGCGTCCCCGCCGAGCGCATCCAGCGCCTGGGCAAGAAGGACAACTTCTGGTCCATGGGCGTCCCCGGCCCCTGCGGCCCGTGCTCGGAGATCAACTACGACCGCGGTCCCGAGTTCGGCGTCGAGGGCGGCCCGGCCGTCAACGACGAGCGCTACGTGGAGATCTGGAACCTGGTCTTCATGCAGTACGAGCGCGGCGCCGGCGACGGCAAGGAGGACTTCCCGATCCTCGGCGACCTGCCGTCGCAGAACATCGACACGGGGCTCGGCCTCGAACGCCTGGCCATGATCCTGCAGGACGTACAGAACATGTACGAGACGGACACCCTGCGCGTCGTCATGGACAAGGCCACCGAGCTCACCGGTGTGCGCTACGGCGCCGACCAGGGCTCCGACGTCTCGCTCCGCGTCGTCGCCGACCACATCCGCACCTCCGTCATGCTCATCGGCGACGGTGTCACCCCCGGCAACGAGGGCCGCGGCTACGTCCTGCGCCGCATCATGCGCCGCGCCATCCGCAACATGCGGCTGATGGGCGCCACCGGCCCGGTCGTCCGCGAGCTCGTCGACGTCGTCGTGGAGAACATGGGGCAGCAGTACCCGGAGCTGATCACCGACCGCAAGCGCATCGAGACCGTCGCCCTCGCGGAGGAGGCCGCCTTCCTCAAGGCCCTCAAGGGCGGCACGAACATCCTCGACACCGCCGTCACCGAGACCAAGGCCGCCGGCGGCAGGATCCTGGCCGGTGACAAGGCGTTCCTGCTCCACGACACCTGGGGCTTCCCGATCGACCTCACGCTGGAGATGGCCGCCGAACAGGGCCTCTCGGTCGACGAGGACGGCTTCCGCCGTCTGATGAAGGAGCAGCGGGAGCGCGCCAAGGCCGACGCCAAGGCCAAGAAGACCGGTCACGCCGACCTGTCCGCCTACCGCGAGGTGGCCGACAACTCCGGCGTCACCGAGTTCACCGGCTACACCTCCACCGAGGGCGAGTCGAAGATCGTCGGCCTGCTCGTCGACGGCGTGCCCTCGCCCGCCGCCTCCGAGGGCGACGAGGTCGAGGTCGTCCTCGACCGCACCCCCTTCTACGCGGAGGGCGGCGGCCAGCTCGCCGACCAGGGCCGGATCCGGCTCGACAGCGGCGCCGTCATCCAGATCCGCGACGTCCAGCAGCCGGTCCCGGGCGTCTCCGTGCACAAGGGCGCGGTGCAGGTCGGCGAGGTGACGGTCGGCGCCTCCGCCTACGCCGCCATCGACAACACCCGCCGCCGCGCCATCGCGCGCGCCCACAGCGCCACGCACCTCACGCACCAGGCGCTGCGCGACGCTCTCGGCCCGACGGCCGCCCAGGCCGGTTCGGAGAACTCGCCCGGCCGCTTCCGCTTCGACTTCGGTTCGCCCGCCGCCGTCCCCGGCACGGTCCTCACCGACGTCGAGCAGAAGATCAACGAGGTCCTCGCCCGGGAACTCGACGTCCAGGCCGAGGTCATGTCCATCGACGACGCCAAGAAGCAGGGCGCCATCGCCGAGTTCGGCGAGAAGTACGGCGAGCGGGTCCGCGTCGTCACCATCGGGGACTTCTCCAAGGAGCTGTGCGGTGGCACGCACGTGCACAACACCGCCCAGCTGGGGCTGGTGAAGCTGCTCGGCGAGTCGTCGATCGGCTCCGGGGTGCGCCGCATCGAGGCCCTCGTCGGCGTCGACGCGTACCACTTCCTCGCCCGGGAGCACACGGTCGTCGCCCAGCTCCAGGAGCTGCTCAAGGGCCGTCCCGAGGAACTCCCCGAGAAGATCTCCGGCATGCTCGGCAAGCTGAAGGACGCCGAGAAGGAGATCGAGAGGTTCCGCGCGGAGAAGGTCCTCCAGGCCGCCGCCGGACTCGTCGAGTCGGCCAGGGACGTGCGCGGGGTCGCGCTCGTCACCGGACAGGTGCCGGACGGCACCGCGGCCGACGACCTGCGCAAGCTGGTCCTCGACGTGCGCGGGCGCATCCAGGGCGGCCGGCCGGCCGTCGTGGCCCTGTTCACCACCGTCAACGGCCGCCCGCTGACGGTCATCGCCACCAACGAGGCGGCCCGCGAGCGCGGCCTCAAGGCCGGTGACCTGGTGCGCACCGCCGCCAAGACCCTCGGCGGCGGTGGCGGCGGCAAGCCGGACGTCGCCCAGGGCGGCGGCCAGAACCCGGACGCCATCGGTGACGCCGTCGCCGCGGTCGAGCGCCTCGTCACCGAGACGGCATGACGTCCGGCACGGCGCCCATGCGGCGGGGACGGCGACTCGCCGTCGACGTCGGCGACGCCCGTATCGGGGTCGCCTCGTGCGACCCCGACGGGATCCTCGCCACGCCGGTGGAGACCGTGCCGGGACGTGACGTCCCGGCCGCCCACCGGCGGCTCGGACAGATCGTCGAGGAGTACGAGCCGATCGAGGTCATCGTCGGTCTGCCCCGTTCGCTGGGCGGCGGCGAGGGTCCGGCCGCGGCCAAGGTCCGCGCCTTCGCCCAGGTGTTCGCCCGGGCGATCGCGCCGGTCCCGGTGCGCCTCCTGGACGAGAGGATGACCACAGTGACGGCCACCCAGGGGCTGCGCGCTTCGGGCGTGAAGTCCAAGAAGGGCCGGTCTGTCGTGGATCAGGCTGCCGCTGTGGTGATCCTCCAGAACGCTCTGGAGTCCGAACGGGCGTCAGGTGCTGCGCCGGGCGAGGGCGTCGAAGTGGTTGTCTGATCGCGATACGGTAACGTTCCGCGCGATGCGGCGGTGTTCGAACAGACACCGCACAGCAAAGCGAAGAGACGGAGCGTCGTCTCGCGGCTCAAGGGGATCGATGACTGAGTATGGCCGGGGCTCCGGCTCCGAACCGTGGCATCCCGAGGACCCCTTGTACGGGGACCAGGGGTGGGGCCACCAGGCCGCCCACGGCCAGGGCCAGTACGACAGCCAGCAGCAGCCGACCTACGCGCAGGACCCGTACGCCCAGCAGGGCTACCAGCAGGATCCCTACCAGCAGCAGCCGCAGCAGGACCCCTACCAGCAGCAGCCCCCGCACGACCCGTACCGGCAGGAACCGCACCAGCAGTACCCGTACGAGCAGTACGGCGCCCCGCAGGATCCGTACGCCCAGCAGCCGCAGCAGCTCCAGCAGCCGTCCCCGCCGCAGTACGACGGCGGCTGGGACACGGGTGCGCAGGCGGCGATGCCGTACGGGGCGCAGCAGCAGTCCCCCTACGGCGACCACTCCGGCGGGTACGGCGAACAGGGCGACCCCTACGGAACCCCTGAGGCCTACCCTCCGCCGCAGCCCCCGGGGCACCGTCAGGAACCGGCGCCGCAGCAGTCGGCTCCGGACTGGGACCCCGAGGTGCCGCAGGAGGAGACGCACCCCTTCTTCACCGGTGCGGACGAGCCGGCCGACGGCGACCGTGCTGCGGGCTCCCGGTCCCGTGGCGGCACCGAGCACGACGACGACCTGGACGACGACCCCCGCGAGTCCCGCAGGGGCGGCGGTGAGCGCCGCGGCAAGGGCAAGAAGAAGAGCCGCAACGGCTGCGCCTGCCTGGGCGTCGCGGCGGTCCTCGTCGGAGGGCTCGGCGGGGTGACCTACGTCGGCTACTCCTACTACCAGAGCCAGTTCGGTGCGGCGCCCGACTACGAGGGCACCGGCACGAGCTCGGTCGAGGTGGAGATCCCCGACGGTGCCTACGGGAACGAGATCGCGACCATTCTGAAGAAGGCCGGTGTCGTGAAGTCGGCCGGCGCCTTCATCTCCGCGCAGAACGGGAAGTACAAAGGAAAGTCCGTCCAGGCCGGTGTCTATCTCCTGAAGAAGGAGATGTCCGGCGAGAGTGCCATGGCGCTGATGCTGGACCCGAAGAGCCAGAACGCCATGGTCATTCCCGAGGGCACGAGTGCCAAGGGCATCTACGCGGCGATCGACAAAAGGCTCCAGCTCAAGGCGGGCACCACGGCGGGCGTCGCGAAGGCGAAGGCCGGGAGCCTGGGACTGCCGGAATGGGCGGACGAGGACCCCAAGGTCAAGGATCCGCTGGAGGGATTCCTCTTCCCCGCGGCCTATGCGGTTCCGAAGGGCTCGAAGCCCGAGGACGCGCTGAAGAAGATGGTCACCCGGGCCAACAAGGAATACAACAAGCTCGATCTCGCAGAGAATGCGAAGAAGCTGAACCTGGCCTCGCCGCTCGACCTCATCACCGTCGCGAGCCTGGTCCAGAAAGAAGGAAAGTACAAACACGACTTCGACAAGGTCTCCCGGGTCGTCTACAACCGGCTCAAGCCGGACAACGTAGAGACCGTGGGACGGCTCGAATTCGACTCGACGGTCAACTACATCCGGGACGAGAGCACGCTGGACGTGGGCGCCGTCGACGACCTGCGCCAGATCGACGACCCGTACAACACCTACCGGATCAAGGGGCTGCCGCTCGGGCCGATCTCCAACCCGGGGACGGACGCGCTGCACTCGGCGATCAGCCCGGCCGACGGCCCCTGGTACTACTTCGTCTCGGTGACCGCGGACAAGACGCTGTTCGCGGAGACGAACGCGGAGCACGAGCGCAACCGCAAGGAATACGAAGAGAACAAGGCGAACCAGTGAGCGTCCCCCGCAGGGCCGCCGTCCTCGGCTCGCCCGTCGCGCACTCCCTCTCGCCGGTCCTGCACCGCGCCGCGTACGCGGAACTCGGCCTGGAGGGCTGGTCCTACGAGCGCTTCGACGTCGACGAGGCGGCGCTGCCCGGTTTCGTCGAGGGGCTGGACCGCTCCTGGGCCGGGCTCTCCCTGACCATGCCGCTCAAGCGGGCGGTCATGCCGCTGCTCGACGCCGTCAGCGACACGGCCGCGTCGGTCGAGGCCGTCAACACGGTGGTCCTCACCGAGGACGGCCGGCGGCTCGGCGACAACACCGACATCCCCGGGATGGTCGCCGCCCTGCGTGAGCGCGGCGTGCGGAAGACCGACTCCGCGGCGGTCCTCGGGGCCGGCGCCACGGCCTCCTCCGCCCTGGCCGCGCTCGCCGGGATCTGCGCCGGCCCGGTCACGGCCTACGTGCGCAGTGCGGCGCGGGCCGACGAGATGCGCGGCTGGGGCGAACGCCTCGGCGTCGACGTGCGGATCGCGGACTGGGACCGGGCGCACGAGGCGCTGCGTGCCCCGCTCGTCATCGCCACCACGCCGGCCGGGACCACGGACGCGCTGGCGGACGCCGTCCCCCGGGATCCGGGCACCCTCTTCGACGTGCTGTACGAGCCCTGGCCCACCCGGCTGGCGGCCGGCTGGGCGACGGCCGGAGGTGCGGTGGTCGGCGGTCTCGACCTCCTCGTCCACCAGGCCGTCCTCCAGGTGGAGCAGATGACCGGCTGCCGGGACGCGCCGCTCGCGGTGATGAGGGCCGCGGGCGAGGCCGCGCTCGGCGGACGCTGACCGGGCACCCCCGGTGCAGGCATTCGCGCGTCGCCCGTCGGTCCGGAGCGAGAGTCCCGAGGCATTCGCGTCGCCCGTCGGTCCGGAGCGACGGGCCCGGCCGGGGCCGGACGGACGGGTGAGGAACCGCCGCGCCTCACCCGCCCCACCTGATTCACGGGAATCAGGCGGCCTCGGAGACCCAGCAGGTCTTGTACGTCAGGATTTCGCTGCCCTCTTTGTTGGCGATCTGAATTCCGATGCCGTAGAGCCCGGCGTCGCTCTGGGCGGTGGTGTACCAGGCGCGGCCGCCCGGGGCGCCGCCGGAGTACGAGTGCCATCCCCAGTACTTGATTCCGCCGCCGTAGTTGCGGGACACGAAGCGGACCTCCGGGTGGTGCCCGTCCGACGCGATGTCGTAGGCGGTCAGCTCCAGGTCGATCGAGGTGACGGTGCCCTTGCTCCACCAGCGGTATCCCAGCTCGCCCTTGGCGCCCGACGACGTGCAGTCGATGTAGCGCCAGTCCGAGTTGCCCTGCCCGGCGTACGCCGTCCCGCCGAGCGTCACCGACAGGCCCAGGGCCGCTCCCAGGGCGAGCGGTATCAGGGATCTACGCATGCGTGCACGTCCTTATGAATTATTTACAAAGTGATCGAGCGGCGATTATCACGTGGCTGTCGATGACACGTCAAACACGTTTCCTTCACTCGGTACGCATGTCATACATGGCATGTGAAACGATGTTAATCATGCATTTTCGGGCCGATCTCCTCACACGGGGACGTCCGTCTGCTGGACCTACGGCGGGTCGCCGCCCCCGGGCGTGGGAGGATCGGGAGCGGCGGGCCGGGGCCGCGCACCCGGTCGCGCCGTCGCAGGTACAGGCGCGAGTATGAGGAGCACCGTTGAGCAGGTTGCGCTGGCTGACCGCCGGAGAGTCGCACGGCCCCGCACTGGTGGCGACGCTGGAGGGTCTTCCCGCCGGTATCCCCGTCACCACCGAGATGGTGGCGGACGCGCTCGCCCGGCGACGGCTCGGTTACGGGCGCGGCGCCCGGATGAAGTTCGAGCGGGACGAGGTCACCTTCCTCGGCGGTGTCCGGCACGGTCTGACGATGGGATCGCCGGTCGCCGTCATGGTCGGCAACACCGAGTGGCCCAAGTGGGAGCAGGTCATGTCGGCCGACCCGGTCGACCCGGACGTGCTGGCCGAACAGGCCCGCAACGCCCCGCTGACCCGCCCCCGCCCCGGTCACGCCGACCTGGCGGGCATGCAGAAGTACGGCTTCGACGAGGCCCGCCCGGTCCTGGAGCGCGCCAGCGCCCGGGAGACCGCGGCCCGCGTCGCCCTCGGCGCCGTCGCCCGCTCCTACCTCGAGGAGACCGCGGGCATCGAGATCGTCTCCCACGTCGTCGAGCTGGCCGCGGCCAAGGCGCCCTACGGCGTCCACCCGAAGCCCTCCGACGTCGAGCGGCTCGACGCCGACCCGGTGCGCTGCCTGGACGCCGAGGCGTCGAAGGCGATGGTCGCGGAGATCGACCAGGCCCACAAGGACGGCGACACCCTCGGGGGAGTCGTCGAGGTGCTGGCCTACGGCGTCCCGGTCGGACTCGGCTCGCACGTCCACTGGGACCGCCGTCTCGACGCCCGCCTCGCCGCCGCGCTGATGGGCATCCAGGCCATCAAGGGCGTCGAGGTCGGCGACGGCTTCGACCTCGCCCGGGTCCCCGGCTCGCAGGCGCACGACGAGATCGTCGCCACCGAGGACGGCATCCGGCGCAGCTCGGGCCGCTCCGGCGGCACCGAGGGCGGGCTGACCACCGGTGAGCTGCTGCGGGTCCGCGCCGCGATGAAGCCCATCGCCACCGTGCCCCGCGCCCTCGCCACCGTCGACGTGGTGACCGGCGAGGCGGCCAAGGCCCACCACCAGCGTTCCGACGTGTGCGCCGTCCCGGCGGCCGGCATCGTCGCCGAGGCGATGGTCGCCCTGGTGCTGGCCGACGCGGTCGCGGAGAAGTTCGGCGGCGACAGCGTGGCCGAGACCCGCCGCAACGTGCAGTCGTACCTCTCCCACCTGCAGATCCGGTGAGCGCGCCGCTGATCGTCCTGGTCGGCCCCATGGGGGTCGGCAAGTCGACGGTGGGCGAGCTGCTCGCCGCCCGGCTCGGGACCACCTACCGCGACACCGACGCGGACGTCGTGGCCGCGGCCGGCAAGTCGATCGCGGAGATCTTCTTCGACGAGGGCGAGGAGCACTTCCGCGCCCTGGAGGGCCGGGCGGTCCGCGAAGCGCTCGCCGGGCACCCGGGCGTGCTCGCGCTCGGCGGCGGTGCGGTGCTCGACGCGTCGACCCGTGCCCTGCTCGCCGGCCACCGGGTCGTCTACCTGTCGATGGACGTCGACGAGGCGGTCAGGCGGGTCGGGCTCAACACCGCCCGCCCCCTGCTCGCCGTCAACCCGCGGCGCCAGTGGCGCGAGCTCATGGACGCCAGGCGCCCTCTGTACGAGGACGTGGCCGACGCGACCGTCGCGACCGACGAACGCACCCCCGACGAGGTCGCCCAGGCGGTCCTCGACGCAACGCGACTGCCGGAGCGCACGGGCGAAGCCGTGCCCTCCGGCCGGGAGAACCCGACGATGACCGAGCAGCACACCACCCGCATCCAGATCGCCGGCACGGCGGGCACCGACCCGTACGAGGTGCTCGTCGGACACCGGCTCCTCGGCGAGCTGCCGCAGCTCATCGGCGACCGCGCCAAGCGGGTCGCCGTGCTGCACCCCGAGGCGCTCGCCGAGACCGGCGAGGCGGTCCGCGAGGACCTCGCCGCCCAGGGCTACGAGGCGATCGCGATCCAGCTGCCGAACGCCGAGGAGGCCAAGACCGTCGAGGTCGCCGCCTACTGCTGGAAGGCGCTCGGCCAGACCGGCTTCACCCGCACCGACGTCATCGTCGGCGTCGGCGGCGGTGCCACGACCGACGTCGCGGGCTTCGTCGCCGCGTCCTGGCTGCGCGGGGTCCGCTGGATCGCGGTCCCGACGACCGTGCTCGCCATGGTCGACGCGGCGGTCGGCGGCAAGACGGGCATCAACACCGCCGAGGGCAAGAACCTCGTCGGGGCCTTCCACCCGCCCGCCGGGGTGCTCTGCGACCTCGCCGCGCTGGACTCGCTGCCGGTCCACGACTACGTCTCCGGCATGGCCGAGATCATCAAGGCCGGCTTCATCGCCGACCCGGTGATCCTCGACCTCGTCGAGGCGGACCCGGAAGGCGCCCGCACGCCCGCCGGACCGCACACCGCCGAGCTGATCGAGCGCTCCATCCGGGTCAAGGCCGAGGTCGTCTCCAGCGACCTCAAGGAGTCCGGCCTCAGGGAGATCCTCAACTACGGGCACACCCTGGCCCACGCCATCGAGAAGAACGAGCGCTACAAGTGGCGCCACGGCGCGGCCGTCTCCGTCGGCATGGTCTTCGCCGCCGAGCTCGGCCGGCTCGCCGGACGCCTCGACGACGCCACCGCCGACCGGCACCGCGCCGTCCTGGAGTCCGTCGGGCTGCCGCTCACCTACCGCGGCGACCAGTGGCCCAAGCTCCTGGAGAACATGAAGGTCGACAAGAAGTCCCGCGGCGACCTGCTGCGCTTCATCGTCCTGGACGGCATCGGCAAGCCCACCGTGCTCGAAGGCCCGGACCCGGCCGTGCTGCTCGCCGCCTACGGGGAGGTCTCCGCGTGACGGTCCGCAGGGTCCTCGTGCTCAACGGCCCGAACCTCGGCCGGCTCGGCTCCCGCGAGCCCGACGTGTACGGGGCGACCTCCTACGCCGGTCTGGTGGACACCTGCCGGACCCTCGGCGAGGAGCTCGGCTTCGACGTCGAGGTCCGCGAGACCAACGACGAGGGCGAGCTGATCCGCTGGCTCCACGAGGCGGCCGACGGCGCCGTACCGGTCGTCCTCAACCCGGGGGCGTTCACGCACTACTCGTACGGGATGCGGGACGCGGCGGCCCAGCGCACCGCCCCGCTGATCGAGGTGCACATCTCCAACCCGTACGCGCGTGAGGAGTTCCGCCACACCTCGGTGGTCGCCCCGGTCGCCACCGGCACCGTCGCGGGGTTCGGCATCGGCTCCTACCGGCTCGCCCTGCGGGCCCTCGCCGACGAACTGCCGGACTGACCCCGGGCACTTCGTGCCCTCCCCGCCCGTTCACCGCAGGGCGGCCGGGGAGGGTACGGTTGCCGTCGATCAGCGCCCAATGCCTGTACGAGACGGAGTGGCACCGGATGCAGCACGCAGTGGGGGCCCCGCTGCCGCCCCAGGGTTCCGGGAACGGACCGTGGACGGCACCGGCCCAGCACGCAGGCCACCCCGGCCAGGCGGGGCCGCCCCTCCCGCCCCCCGCGCCCGGGCACCAGCCCCCGGCGCCCCAGCCGCCCGGCCCTCCGCACGCTCCGGTCCCGGCCTCCCGGGAGACCACCGGACACATCCAGCTGCCGCCGGGCGGCCCCGTCCCGCTGCCCGCCCCGCCCGCGGAGCCCGGCACCGGCGCCGCGACCCTGGCCGTGCTGCTCATCGGTCCTGCCGGAGCGGGCAAGACCACGGTCGCCAAGCTCTGGGCGGGCCGCCGCCGCGTCCCCACCGCCCACGTCTCCCTGGACGACGTCCGCGAGTGGGTCTGCTCCGGCTTCGCCGACCCGCAGACCGGCTGGAACGACCACTCCGAGGCCCAGTACCGGCTGGCCCGGCGCACCTGCGGCTTCGCCGCCCGCAACTTCCTGGCCAACGGCATCTCCTGCATCCTCGACGACGCGGTCTTCCCCGACCGGCCCGTCGTCGGCCTCGGCGGCTGGAAGCGGCACGTCGGCCCCGGACTGCTGCCCGTCGTGCTCCTGCCCGGACTGGAGGTCGTCCTGGAGCGCAACGCGGCCCGCAGCGGGAACCGCCGGCTCTCCGACGAGGAGGTCGCCCGGATCCACGGCCGGATGGCCGGCTGGTACGGCTCCGGCCTCCCGATCATCGACAACTCCACCTACGACGTGGAGACCACCGCCCGGGTCCTGGACGACGTGCTGGCCCGCTCCATAGCCAGCCCGCCGGCCTGGTAGCGCCCCGGGCCGTTCCCGGTCGGGTGCGCTGCGCGGGCGGGGCGCCGTCCGCGCTCGTACGCTCGAAAACATGTCAGAGGTGTACGCCGTCCGACGCGGGCTGCTGCGGGACCGGTTCGCCGCCGCCGGCTCAGAGGCCGCCGTGGTCTCCCGCCCCGCGAACGTCCGCTATCTCGCCGGCGGAGCCCCGCCCGGCTCCGTCCTGCTGCTCGGCCCCGGTGAGGACGTCCTGCTCCGCCCCCGCGCACCGGGCGGCGAACCCGGCCGCACGCGCCTCGACGAACGGCTGCGGGTGACCGTCCTGCCCGGGTCCGACGACGACCCGGTCGTCGCCGCGGCGGCCCTCGCCGCCGGTCTGCGTGCCGGTTCCCTGGCGGTCGAGGAGCACGACCTGACGGTCGCCCGGCACCGCGCCATGGGGGACGCCGCCCCCCGTCTGCGCCTGGGCGACCTCGGCGGTACCGTCGAGCAGCTGCGCCTGGTGAAGGACGAGGAGGAGATCGCCTGTCTGCGGATCGCCGCCGAGATCACCGACCAGGCCCTCGGTGAACTCCTCGAATCCATCCTGGTGGGGCGCACCGAACGGCACCTGGCCCTGGAGCTGGAGCGCCGGCTGGTGGACCACGGAGCCGACGGCCCGGCCTTCGCCACCTCGGTGGGCACCGGCCCGCACTCGGGGCAGGGCCGTCACCTGCCCACCGACCGCAGGGTCGAGGAAGGCGATTTCCTCTCCGTCGGCCTGGGCGCGAACTACCGCGGGTACCGCTGCGAGATCGGCCGGACCTTCGTCATCGGGACCAGCCCCGCGGACTGGCAGATCGAGCTCTACGACCTCGTTTTCGCCGCTCAGAGGGCCGGACGGGAGGCCCTGCTGCCGGGTACCGCCTACCGCGACGTGGACCGCGCGGCCCGCCATCCGCTGGACTCGGCGGGCCACTCGGACGGTCTCCCGCCCAGCACCGGGCACGGGGTCGGGCTCGAAATCGACGAGGACCCGCAGTTGGCACCGACAGCCATGGGTAAACTGGACGCTTGCGTGCCGGTCACCGTCGAACCGGGGGTCCACCTCCCGGGCCGGGGCGGCGTCCGGATCGATGACACGCTCGTCGTGCGCCCCGAGGCGGACGGCGGACCCGAGCTACTCACCATTACGACCAAGGAGCTGCTCGCGCTCTAGGGGAACCCTGGCGGGGACTCCGGCGCGCACCCTTGGCCGTCCACCAGCTTCAGTCCAGGAGATTCCGCAACCGTGGCTTCCACGAACGACCTCAAGAACGGCCTGGTGCTCAAGCTCGACGGAGGCCAGCTCTGGTCCGTCGTCGAGTTCCAGCACGTCAAGCCCGGCAAGGGCCCCGCCTTCGTGCGCACCAAGCTCAAGAACGTGCTCTCCGGCAAGGTCGTCGACAAGACGTTCAACGCCGGCGTGAAGGTCGAAACGGCCACCATCGACCGCCGGGACATGCAGTTCTCGTACATGGACGGCGAGTACTTCGTCTTCATGGACATGGACACGTACGACCAGCTCATGGTCGACCGCAAGTCCGTCGGCGACGCCGCCAACTTCCTGATCGAGGGCTTCACCGCCTCCGTCGCCCAGCACGAGGGCGAGGTGCTCTACGTCGAGCTGCCCGCCGCGGTCGAGCTGACCATCCAGCACACCGACCCGGGTGTCCAGGGCGACCGCTCCACCGGTGGCACCAAGCCCGCCACCCTGGAGACCGGTTACGAGATCGGCGTCCCGCTCTTCATCACCACGGGCGAGAAGATCAAGGTCGACACCCGCTCGGGCGACTACCTCGGCCGGGTGAACAGCTAACCGTGGCTGCCCGGAACAAGGCCCGCAAGCGCGCCTTCCAGATCCTGTTCGAGGCCGACCAGCGCGGTCAGTCCGTGCAGACGGTCCTCGCGGACTGGGTGCGGCTCTCGCGGACCGACGACCGTCAGCCGCCGGTCGGTGAATTCACGATGGAGCTGGTCGAGGGGTACGCGCAGTACGCGGACCGGATCGACGACCTCATCGTCACCTACGCCGTGGACTGGGAGATCGACCGCATGCCGGTCGTCGACCGGAACATCCTGCGGCTCGGCGCGTACGAGCTGATCTGGATGGACACCACCCCGGACGCCGTGGTGATCGACGAGGCGGTCCAGCTGGCCAAGGAGTTCTCCACGGACGACTCCCCGGCCTTCGTGAACGGCCTGCTGGCCCGGTTCAAGGACCTCAAGCCGAACCTCCGCCGGGAGCAGTGACCCCGGCGGCTCCGCGCCGCACGAAGGGCCCACGGACCGACAGGGCCGTGGGCCCTTCGGCGTACCCGGGGCCCACCGGGAACGCGGCCGGCCGGTGCGGGGCGGACATGACAACGCCGGGCCGGCCGGGGCCGAAGCCCCCGCCGACCCGGCGGTACGTGCTGCGCGGTGCCGGTCAGCCCTCGTCGTGGGCCACCGCGCGACGCGCGTCGGCGTCCAGCACACCCCAGCTGATCAGCTGCTCGGTGAGCACGGACGGCGACTGGTCGTAGATCACGGCCAGGGTGCGCAGGTCGTCCTGGCGGATCGAGAGCACCTTGCCGTTGTAGTCACCGCGCTGGCTCTGGATGGTGGCCGCGTAACGCTGGAGCGGGCCGGCCTTCTCCGGCGGCACGTGGGCCAGGCGCTCCAGGTCGAGGACCAGCTTCGGCGGCGGCTCGGCGGCACCGCCGGGGGTCGTGCCCGGCAGGAGCTCCTGCACCGGGACGCCGTAGAAGTCGGCCAGCTCGGCAAGGCGCTGCACGGTCACGGCGCGGTCGCCGCGCTCGTAGGAACCGACCACGACGGCCTTCCAGCGGCCCTGCGACTTCTCCTCCACGCCGTGGAGGGAGAGACCCTGCTGGGTGCGGATGGCGCGGAGCTTGGCCCCGAGCTGCTTTGCGTATTCGCTGGACATAAGGCTCCCCGGACGCTGGAACATTCTGCGGCTGGGCCGCGTGGCTGGTAACTCACTGTGAGGTTACGCAGCGTTACATGGATGCGTCAAGCCGAAACGGTCCGGACCGGTGCCTCCCGGGGGCCGGGCCAAGGCCTCACGCAAGCCCTGGTAACGTGGATGACGCAATTTCGACGTCCTTTAACGTCCGTCCAGTGAGGCGGAGAAGGAGGTCCGTTTCTTATGGACGCACAGCACGACCACCCCGGCAATGCGGCACGCCCCGTTCTGGAGGCTCCCGACATCGCCCGGGCACTGACCCGGATCGCCCACGAGATCGTCGAACGCGCCAAGGGCGCCGACGACGTGGTGCTTCTCGGCATCCCGACCCGCGGGGTCTTCCTCGCCGGCCGGCTGGCCGAAAAGCTCGAGGAGATCACCGGCCGGAAGACGCCGGTCGGGTCGCTCGACATCACGATGTACCGCGACGACCTGCGGATGCGTCCGGCGCGCGCCCTCGGCCGCACCGAGATCCCCGGCGAGGGCATCGAGGACCGTCTCGTCGTCCTCGTCGACGACGTGCTCTTCTCCGGGCGCACGATCCGCGCCGCGCTCGACGCGCTCGGTGACATCGGCCGGCCGCGTGCGGTGCAGCTCGCGGTCCTCGTCGACCGTGGCCACCGCGAGCTGCCGATCCGCGCCGACTACGTCGGCAAGAACCTCCCCACGTCGCTGCGGGAGACGGTCAGGGTCCAGCTCGCCGAGGAGGACGGCCGCGACGCCGTGCTGCTCGGTGTCAAGCAGACCGCTCCGGCAGGCGAGCAGTAGCCGAGTCCCGTCCCGTGCGTCCCACCGGACGCACGGCTGCCTCCGCACGCCCGCCTGATCCCTCCACCCTTCACGGAGACCCTCAGATGCTGCGCCCTCCCGGGGACACCTCCCGGACACCCCGCCACCTGATCTCGGCCGCCGACCTCACCCGCGACGACGCCGTCCTGATCCTCGACACCGCCGAGGAGATGGCCCGGGTCGCGGACCGGCCGATCAAGAAACTCCCCACCCTGCGTGGACGAACGGTCGTCAACCTTTTCTTCGAGGACTCGACCCGGACGCGGATCTCCTTCGAGGCCGCTGCCAAGCGCCTCTCCGCCGACGTCATCAACTTCTCCGCGAAGGGCTCGTCGGTCTCCAAGGGCGAGTCCCTCAAGGACACCGCCCTGACCCTGGAGGCGATGGGCGCCGACGCCGTCGTCATCCGGCACGGCGCCTCCGGAGCCCCGTACCGCCTGGCCACCTCGGGCTGGATCGACAGCGCCGTGGTCAACGCCGGTGACGGCACGCACGAGCACCCCACCCAGGCCCTGCTGGACGCGTTCACCATCCGCCGCCGGCTGGTCGGCCCCGACGCGGGGATCGGGCGCGACCTCGACGGCCGCCGCGTCACGGTCGTGGGCGACATCCTGCACAGCCGGGTGGCCCGCTCCAACGTGCACCTGCTGCACACCCTCGGCGCGCACGTCACGCTGGTGGCCCCGCCCACCCTCGTGCCGGTCGGCGTCGAGCAGTGGCCCTGCGACGTCAGCTACCGCCTCGACGACGTGCTGCCGCAGTCGGACGCGGTCATGATGCTCCGTGTGCAGCGCGAGCGGATGAACGCCGCCTACTTCCCGACCGAGCGCGAGTACTCCCGGCGCTACGGCCTGGACGGCGAGCGCATGGCGAGGATGCCGGAGCACGCCGTCGTCATGCACCCCGGCCCGATGGTCCGCGGCATGGAGATCACGGCCGAGGTCGCCGACTCCGACCGCTGCACCGCCGTCGAACAGGTCGCGAACGGCGTCTCCACCCGCATGGCCGTCCTGTACCTGCTGCTGGGCGGTTCCGAGACCGCCCTGCCGTCCGCAGCCGCCCGTACCGAGGAGAACAAGTGACCATGAGCAAGATCCTGATCCGCGGCGCGAAGATCCTCGGCGGAGAGCCGCAGGACGTCCTCATCGAGGGCGAGACCGTCGCCGCCACCGGCACCGGGCTCGACGCCGAGGGCGCCACCGTGATCGAGGCCGCGGGCCGGATCCTGCTGCCCGGCCTCGTCGACCTGCACACCCATCTGCGGGAGCCGGGCCGCGAGGACTCCGAGACGGTCCTCACCGGTACCAAGGCCGCCGCCGTCGGCGGATTCACCGCCGTCCACGCCATGGCCAACACCTTCCCCGTCGCCGACACCGCCGGCGTCGTCGAGCAGGTCTGGCGGCTCGGCAGGGAGTCCGGCTACTGCGACGTGCAGCCCGTCGGCGCCGTCACGGTCGGCCTGGAGGGCAAGCACCTCGCCGAGCTCGGCGCCATGCACGACTCCGCCGCCGGGGTGAAGGTCTTCTCCGACGACGGCAAGTGCGTCGACGACGCCGTGATCATGCGCCGCGCGCTGGAGTACGTGAAGGCCTTCGACGGCGTCGTCGCCCAGCACGCCCAGGAGCCCCGCCTCACCGAGGGCGCCCAGATGAACGAGGGCGTCGTCTCGGCCGAGCTCGGTCTCGGCGGCTGGCCCGCCGTCGCCGAGGAGTCGATCATCGCCCGCGACGTGCTGCTCGCCGCCCACGTCGGATCGCGCGTGCACATCTGCCACCTGTCGACCGCCGGCTCCGTGGAGATCGTCCGCTGGGCCAAGTCCAAGGGCTGGGACGTCACCGCCGAGGTGACCCCGCACCACCTGCTGCTCACCGACGAGCTCGTCCGCACCTACGACCCCGTCTACAAGGTGAACCCGCCGCTGCGCACCGAGGCCGACGTCATGGCCCTGCGCGAGGCGCTCGCCGACGGCACCATCGACTGCGTCGCCACCGACCACGCGCCGCACCCGCACGAGGACAAGGACTGCGAGTGGGCCGCCGCGGCCATGGGCATGGTCGGGCTGGAGACCGCGCTCTCCGTGGTCCAGCAGACGATGGTGGACACCGGACTGCTCGACTGGGCGGGCGTCGCCGACCGCATGTCGCTGCGCCCCGCGGCCATCGGCAGGCTCGAAGGACACGGCCGGCCCGTCTCGGCGGGTGAGCCCGCCAACCTCACCCTGGTCGATCCGGCATACCGTGGAGCTGTGGACCCCGCGGGCTTCGCCTCCCGCAGCCGCAACACTCCCTACGAGGGTCGCGAGCTGCCCGGCCGAGTGACCCACACCTTCCTGCGGGGCCGTGCCACGGTCGTCGACGGGAAGCTCGCGTGACAACACTCACCCCCACCCATCAGCTGTACCGGCTGGCCGCGGACCAGAAGTCGGCCGAGGTGACGGACTGGTCCGCCCGCATCAGCTGGGTCCTCGCACTGGTCGTCCTCGTCGCCTTCGTCTACTGGCTCATGCGCCAGGGATGGAAGTGGCGGGGCAGCCTGCAGTCCGGGCTCCCCGGGCTCCCGGCCACCCCCGAGGGGTTCGAGGACGGCGAGAAGCTCCTCACCCTCACCGGCCGGTACCACGCGTCCACGACCGCCGGGCAGTGGCTCGACCGGATCGTCGCGCACGGCCTCGGCACCCGCAGCCGGACCGAGCTGACCCTCACCGCACAGGGCCTGGACGTCGTCCGTCCCGGCGCCGCCGACTTCTTCGTGCCGGCCGCCGCCCTGCGCGAGGCCAGGCTCGACAAGGCGCTCGCCGGCAAGGTCCTGCCCGAGGGCGGCCTGCTGGTCATCACCTGGGCGCACGGCGACCGGCTGATCGACTCGGGCTTCCGCTCCGACCGCGCGGCCGAGCACCGGGCCTGGGTCGACGCCGTCAACCGCCTCGCCGGCACCGCCGGCGACCACCTCACCGCCACCACCACCACCAGCACGACGGAAGGCACCGCACGATGACGACCTCCACCCGGGGAGCAGGAAAAGCTCCCGCCGTACTCGTCCTGGAGGACGGCCGCTCCTTCCGCGGCCGTGCCTACGGGGCCGTGGGGGAGACCTTCGGCGAGGCGGTGTTCTCCACCGGCATGACCGGCTACCAGGAGACCCTGACCGACCCCTCGTACCACCGCCAGGTCGTCGTCATGACCGCCCCGCACGTCGGCAACACCGGCGTGAACGACGAGGACCCCGAGTCGGGACGCATCTGGGTCTCCGGCTACGTCGTGCGCGACCCCGCCCGGGTGCCGTCCAACTGGCGCTCCCGCCGGTCGCTGGACGAGGAACTCGTGAGCCAGGGCGTCGTCGGCATCAGCGGCGTCGACACCCGTGCGCTCACCCGCCACCTGCGCGAGCGCGGCGCGATGCGCGTCGGCATCTTCTCCGGCAACGCCGTCCAGGACGAGGGCATACTGCTGGCCAAGGTGCGCCAGGCGCCCGAGATGACCGGCGCCGACCTCGCGGCCGAGGTCGCCACCAAGGAGGCGTACGTCGTCCCCGCCGTCGGCACCAGGAAGTTCACCGTCGCGGCGATCGACCTCGGCATCAAGGGCATGACCCCGCACCGCATGGCCGAGCGCGGCATCGAGGTCCACGTGCTGCCCGCCACCGCCACCCTGGAGGACGTGTACGCCGTCCGGCCCGACGGCGTGTTCTTCTCCAACGGCCCCGGCGACCCGTCCACCGCCGACCACCCGGTCTCGGTCATGCGCGGCGTCCTGGAGCGGAAGACCCCGCTCTTCGGCATCTGCTTCGGCAACCAGATCCTCGGCCGCTCGCTCGGCTTCGGCACCTACAAGCTGAAGTACGGCCACCGGGGCATCAACCAGCCCGTGCAGGACCGCACGACCGGCAAGGTCGAGGTCACCGCGCACAACCACGGCTTCGCCGTCGACGCCCCGCTCGACCGGGTCTCCGACACGGAGTTCGGCCGCGCCGAGGTCTCCCACGTCTGCCTGAACGACCAGGTCGTCGAAGGGCTCCAGCTGCTCGACCAGCCGGCCTTCAGCGTCCAGTACCACCCCGAGGCGGCCGCGGGCCCGCACGACGCCGCGTACCTCTTCGACCGTTTCGTCACCCTGATGGAGGGCCAGCGTGCCTAAGCGCTCCGATATCCGGTCCGTCCTGGTCATCGGCTCCGGTCCGATCGTCATCGGACAGGCCGCCGAGTTCGACTACTCCGGCACCCAGGCCTGCCGGGTCCTCAAGGCCGAGGGCCTGCGCGTCATCCTGGTGAACTCCAACCCGGCGACGATCATGACCGACCCGGAGATCGCCGACGCCACCTACGTCGAGCCGATCACCCCCGAGTTCGTCGAGAAGATCATCGCCAAGGAGCGCCCCGACGCGCTCCTCCCGACCCTGGGCGGCCAGACGGCGCTCAACACCGCGATCTCCATGCACGACAACGGCGTGCTGGAGAAGTACGGCGTCGAGCTCATCGGCGCCAACGTCGAGGCCATCAACAAGGGCGAGGACCGCGACCTCTTCAAGGGCGTCGTCGAAGCCGTCAAGGCCAAGATCGGGTACGGCGAGTCCGCCCGCTCCGTCATCTGCCACACCATGGACGACGTCATCGCGGGCGTCGACACCCTGGGCGGCTACCCCGTCGTCGTCCGCCCCTCCTTCACCATGGGCGGCGCCGGCTCCGGCTTCGCCCACGACGAGGAGGAGCTGCGCCGCATCGCCGGACAGGGCCTCACGCTCTCGCCCACCACCGAGGTGCTCCTGGAGGAGTCCATCCTCGGCTGGAAGGAGTACGAGCTGGAGCTGATGCGCGACAAGAACGACAACGTCGTGGTCGTCTGCTCCATCGAGAACTTCGACCCGATGGGCGTCCACACCGGCGACTCGATCACGGTCGCCCCGGCGATGACGCTCACCGACCGTGAGTACCAGCGGCTGCGCGACGTCGGCATCGCGATCATCCGCGAGGTCGGCGTCGACACCGGCGGCTGCAACATCCAGTTCGCCATCGACCCCGCCGACGGCCGGGTCATCGTCATCGAGATGAACCCGCGCGTCTCCCGGTCCTCCGCGCTCGCCTCCAAGGCCACCGGCTTCCCGATCGCGAAGATCGCCGCCAAGCTGGCCGTCGGCTACACGCTGGACGAGATCCCGAACGACATCACGGAGAAGACCCCGGCGTCCTTCGAGCCGACCCTCGACTACGTCGTCGTCAAGGCCCCGCGCTTCGCCTTCGAGAAGTTCCCGTCCGCCGACTCCACCCTCACCACCACCATGAAGTCGGTGGGCGAGGCCATGGCGATCGGCCGCAACTTCACCGAGGCCCTCCAGAAGGCGCTGCGCTCGCTGGAGAAGAAGGGCTCGCAGTTCGCCTTCACCGGGGAGACCGGGGACAAGGCCGAGCTGCTCGCCGAGGCGGTCCGCCCCACGGACGGCCGCATCAACACCGTGATGCAGGCGATCCGCGCCGGCGCCACCCAGGAGGAGGTCTTCGACGCCACGAAGATCGACCCCTGGTTCGTCGACCAGCTCTTCCTGATCAAGGAGATCGCCGACGAGCTGGCCGCCGCCGAGCGCCTGGACACCGACCTGCTCGCCGAGGCCAAGCGGCACGGCTTCTCCGACGCCCAGATCGGCGGGATCCGCGGTCTGCGCGAGGACGTCGTGCGCGAGGTCCGGCACGCGCTCGGCATCCGGCCGGTCTACAAGACCGTCGACACCTGCGCCGCCGAGTTCGCCGCGAAGACCCCGTACTTCTACTCCTCCTACGACGAGGAGAGCGAGGTCGCGCCCCGCACCAGGCCCGCGGTGATCATCCTCGGCTCCGGTCCGAACCGCATCGGCCAGGGCATCGAGTTCGACTACTCGTGCGTCCACGCCTCCTTCGCCCTGCACGACGCGGGCTACGAGACCGTGATGGTCAACTGCAACCCCGAGACCGTCTCCACCGACTACGACACCTCCGACCGGCTCTACTTCGAGCCGCTCACCCTGGAGGACGTGCTGGAGATCGTGCACGCCGAGACGCTGGCGGGCCCCGTCGCCGGTGTCGTCGTCCAGCTCGGCGGCCAGACCCCGCTCGGCCTCTCGCAGGCGCTCAAGGACAACGGCGTGCCCGTCGTCGGGACGTCCCCCGAGGCGATCCACGCCGCCGAGGACCGCGGCGCCTTCGGCCGGGTCCTCGCCGAGGCCGGACTCCCGGCCCCGAAGCACGGCACCGCCACCACCTTCGCCGAGGCCAAGGCCATCGCCGACGAGATCGGCTACCCCGTCCTCGTGCGCCCGTCGTACGTGCTCGGCGGCCGCGGCATGGAGATCGTCTACGACGAGGCCCGCCTCTCCTCGTACATCGAGGAGTCCACCGAGATCAGCCCCACCCGGCCGGTCCTGGTCGACCGCTTCCTCGACGACGCGATCGAGATCGACGTCGACGCGCTGTACGACGGCACCGAGCTCTACCTCGGCGGCGTCATGGAGCACATCGAGGAGGCCGGCATCCACTCCGGCGACTCCGCCTGCGCGCTGCCCCCGATCACGCTCGGCGGCTACGACGTCAAGCGGCTGCGGGCCTCCACGGAGGGCATCGCCAAGGGGGTCGGCGTCCGCGGACTGATCAACATCCAGTTCGCGCTGTCCGGGGACATCCTCTACGTCCTGGAGGCCAACCCGCGCGCCTCCCGGACCGTCCCCTTCACCTCGAAGGCGACCGCCGTCCCGCTCGCGAAGGCCGCAGCCCGCATCTCGCTCGGCGCCACCGTCGCGGAACTGCGTGCCGAGGGCCTGCTGCCGAAGACCGGTGACGGCGGCACCCTGCCGCTGGACGCGCCGATCTCCGTCAAGGAGGCCGTCATGCCCTGGTCGCGCTTCCGCGACATCCAGGGCCGCGGCGTCGACACGGTCCTCGGCCCGGAGATGCGCTCCACCGGCGAGGTCATGGGCATCGACTCCGTCTTCGGCACGGCGTACGCCAAGTCGCAGGCCGGGGCGTACGGCCCGCTGCCGACCAGGGGACGCGCGTTCATCTCGGTCGCCAACCGCGACAAGCGCACGATGATCTTCCCGGCCCGCGAGCTGGTCGCCCACGGCTTCGAGCTGATGGCCACCTCCGGCACCGCCGAGGTCCTCAAGCGCAACGGCATCAACGCCACCGTCGTGCGCAAGCTCTCCGAGGGCGAGGGCCCGAACGGCGAGAAGACCATCGTCCAGCTGATCCACGACGGCGAGGTCGATCTCATCGTGAACACGCCGTACGGGACGGGCGGCCGGCTCGACGGCTACGAGATCCGCACCGCGGCCGTCGCCCGGTCCGTGCCGTGCCTCACGACGGTCCAGGCGCTCGCCGCCGCCGTCCAGGGCATCGACGCGCTCAACCACGGCGGGGTCGGCGTCCGGTCCCTCCAGGAGCACGCGGAGCACCTCACCGCCGCCCGCGACTGAGGTCCCCGACCGGCCGGGCCGGCCCGCGGAGTCCGCTCCACGGCCCGGCCCGGTCCCGGCGCACGATCCTGGCCCGCTCCCCCGGGGGGATACCCGAAACGGTGTCCCCCTCGTCATGAGGACACCGTGATGTACAAACTCTTCTTCCAGCTGGTCTTCAAGCGGATGGACCCGGAGCAGGCGCACCACCTGGCGTTCCGCTGGATCCGCCTCGCCGCCCGCGTCCCCGTGCTGCGCACCTTCCTCGCCGCCGCGCTCGCCCCCCGCCACGAGGAGCTGCGCACCGAGGCCCTCGGGCTGCGGATGCACGGACCCTTCGGGCTCGCCGCCGGCTTCGACAAGAACGCGGTCGCCATCGACGGCATGTCCATGCTCGGCTTCGACCACATCGAGATCGGCACGGTCACCGGGGAGCCGCAGCCCGGGAACCCGAAGAAGCGGCTGTTCCGCCTGGTCGCCGACCGCGCCCTGATCAACCGGATGGGCTTCAACAACGAGGGCTCGGCGGCCGTGGCGGAGCGCCTCGCCGCCCGCACCCCCGTCTTCCGCACCACCGTGGGCGTCAACATCGGGAAGACCAAGGCCGTCCCCGAGGCCGAGGCCGTCGGCGACTACGTGAAGTCCACCGAGCGGCTCGCCGCGCACGCCGACTACCTCGTCGTGAACGTCTCCTCGCCCAACACGCCCGGCCTGCGGAATCTCCAGGCCGCCGAGGCGCTGCGTCCGCTGCTCACGGCGGTGCGCGAGGCCGCCGACCGCACCGTCACCCACCGGCGCGTCCCGCTGCTCGTCAAGATCGCCCCGGACCTCGCCGACGAGGACATCGACGCGGTGGCCGACCTCGCGGTCGAGCTCGGTCTGGACGGCATCATCGCCACCAACACCACCATCGCCCGCGACGGCCTCGGCCTGACGTCGCCCGACGCCCTGGTCCGGGAGACCGGCGGGCTCTCCGGCGCACCCCTCAAGGAGCGCTCCCTGGAGGTCCTGAGCCGCCTGTACGCCCGTGTGGGGACCCGGCTGACCCTGGTGGGCGTCGGAGGCGTCGAGAACGCCGAGGACGCCTGGCAGCGCATCCTGGCCGGCGCCACGCTCGTCCAGGGCTACAGCGCCTTCGTCTACGAGGGGCCGTTCTACGCCCGCGCCGTCCACAAGGGCCTGGCCGCCCGGCTGGCCGCCTCCCCGTACGCCACCCTCGCCGAAGCCGTCGGCGCCGGCACACGGAGGGCCGCACGGTGACCCGGGAACCCTTCGGCGCGCGCCTGCGCCACGCCATGGACACCCGCGGGCCGCTCTGCGTCGGCATCGACCCGCACGCCTCCCTGCTCAGCTCCTGGGGCCTGAACGACGACGTCGCGGGCCTCGAACGCTTCACCCGCACGGTCGTCGAGGCGCTCGCCGACCGGGTCGCCGTGCTCAAGCCGCAGTCCGCGTTCTTCGAGCGCTTCGGCTCGCGCGGCACCGCGGTCCTGGAGAAGGCCGTCGAGGAGGCCCGCGCGGCGGGCGCCCTGGTGCTCATGGACGCCAAGCGGGGCGACATCGGCTCCACGATGGCCGCCTACGCCGCCACGTACCTCCACGAGGACGCGCCGCTGTTCTCCGACGCGGTCACCGTCTCGCCGTACCTCGGCTTCGGCTCGCTGCGCCCGGCGCTCGACGCCGCCGCCGCCTCCGGCACGGGGGTCTTCGTGCTCGCCCTCACCTCCAACCCGGAGGGTGCCGAGGTCCAGCGCGCCACCGCCGCGGACGGACGGTCGCTGGCGCAGGTGATGCTCGACCACATGGCCGCCGAGAACGCCGGCGCGACCCCGCTCGGGTCCGTCGGGGCCGTGGTCGGCGCCACGCTCGGGGACGCCGGGGCCGACCTGTCGGTCAACGGTCCGCTGCTCGCTCCCGGCATCGGCGCCCAGGGCGCCACGCCCGCGGATCTCCCGCGTGTCTTCGGCGCCGCGGTGCGCAACGTCGTGCCGAGCGTGAGCCGGGGCGTGCTGCGCCACGGACCGGACGTGTCAGGGCTGCGCGAAGCCGCCGGACGGTTCGCGGACGAGGTCCGAACGGCCGTCCCGGAAAGGTGACCATGCCACGTAACAGCGTGTCGGCGGAATCCTGACCGGAAATCCGGGTTGTTATGGGATGAATGTCCGGGTCGGTGTCAGCTGACCAGGACTTTTCGTCTGTTCTCGCTGACTCAGGCGGCCTTGGCCGCTAGTCTCCGTCGAGAGCCAACGAGTACACGTTGTTCGTTGCTCACCAGGTGTGGAGCCGTCCAGGGTCCGCACCGGTCCGTATCCGACAGATCGACATCCGAGGTGACGTAGGCGTGGCTCTTCCGCCCCTTACCCCTGAACAGCGCGCAGCCGCGCTCGAAAAGGCCGCCGCGGCTCGCCGGGAGCGGGCCGAGGTCAAGAATCGACTCAAGCACTCCGGCGCCTCGCTCCATGAGGTCATCAAGCAGGGCCAGGAGAACGACGTCATCGGCAAGATGAAGGTCTCCGCCCTCCTGGAGTCCCTGCCCGGCGTGGGCAAGGTCCGCGCCAAGCAGATCATGGAGCGGCTCGGCATCTCCGAGAGCCGTCGGGTCCGGGGTCTCGGCTCCAACCAGATCGCATCCCTGGAGCGTGAGTTCGGCGGCAGCGCCGCCTGACGTTCTCAGGCACTGCCGAGAACGGGGATAATCGCCCCATGGCTGCAACATCCCGGGGGACGTCCCCCGTACCCCCGGACGTACGTCCGCGGCTGACCGTGCTCTCCGGCCCCTCCGGGGTCGGCAAGAGCACGGTCGTCGCTCATATGCGCTCGGTCCATCCCGAGGTCTGGCTCTCGGTGTCCGCGACGACACGGAAGCCGCGCCCCGGCGAGCGCAACGGTGTCCACTACTTCTTCGTGGACGACGAGGAGTTCGACAAGCTGATCGCCAACGGCGAGCTGCTGGAGTGGGCCGAGTTCGCCGGCAACCGCTACGGCACGCCTCGCCGGGCCGTGCTCGACCGCCTGGAGGCGGGCGAGCCGGTGCTGCTGGAGATCGACCTGCAGGGCGCCCGGCTGGTCCGCCAGTCGATGCCCGAGGCGCAGCTCGTCTTCCTCGCGCCGCCCGGCTGGGACGAGCTGGTGCGCCGGCTCACCGGCCGCGGGACCGAGGCGCCCGAGGTGATCGAGCGCCGCCTCGCGGCGGCCAGGGTCGAGCTGGCCGCGGAGTCCGAGTTCGACACGACCCTGGTCAACACCTCCGTCGAGGACGTCGCGCGCGAGCTGCTAACGTTGATGCTGCAGGCTTCCGGCCTCCGCGGTACCGACGGCTGAGCCCACCCGGTCCCCGGCACGTCCGCGGACGCAGAGCACCACTGCGGAACCAGCATGATCAAAGATCTCTTTGATCTCTATCCCCTTCGGAAGGCAGAGAGTGTCCTCTTCCATCACCACGCCCGAGGGCATCATCAACCCGCCGATTGATGAGCTCCTCGAGGCCACCGACTCGAAGTACAGCCTCGTGATCTACGCCGCCAAGCGCGCGCGCCAGATCAATGCGTACTACTCGCAGCTCGGCGAAGGCCTCCTCGAGTACGTCGGTCCGCTCGTCGACACCCACGTGCACGAGAAGCCGCTCTCGATCGCGCTCCGCGAGATCAACGCGGGCCTGCTGACCTCCGAGGCCATCGAGGGCCCCGCCCAGTAGGACTGGCAGCACCCCGCACCTTCACCTCAGGCCCGGCGGCCTTCGACCGCCGGGCCTGAGGTGTGTCCGGGCCCGGCGGAGCGGACCGCGGGCGGTGAGGCAGCATGGGGGCGTACGCCACGAGGCCGCACGCGGGTGCGGGGACACGAGTGCGGGGAGACGCAGTGGAGAAGCCGAAGGTCGTCCTGGGGGTCAGCGGGGGCATCGCCGCGTACAAGGCGTGCGAACTGCTCCGCAGGCTCACCGAGTCCGGCCACGACGTACGGGTCGTGCCGACCGCGGCCTCGTTGAACTTCGTGGGGGCGGCCACCTGGTCGGCCCTGTCCGGGAACCCCGTCTCCACCGAGGTCTGGGAGGACGTGCACGAGGTGCCGCACGTCAGGACCGGGCAGGCGGCGGACCTTGTCGTGGTCGCCCCCGCCACCGCGGACCTGCTCGCCAGGGCCGCCCACGGCCTGGCCGACGACCTCCTCACCAACACGCTGCTCACCGCGCGCTGTCCGGTCGTCTTCGCCCCCGCGATGCACACCGAGATGTGGGAGCACCCCGCCACCCGGGAGAACGTCGCCACCCTGCGCCGCCGCGGCGCCGTCGTCGTCGAGCCCGCCGTCGGCCGGCTCACCGGCGCGGACACGGGCAAGGGCCGGCTGCCGGACCCGGGGGAGATCTTCGAGGTCTGCCGGCGGGTGCTCACCCGCGGCCCCGCCGCCCCCGACCTCGCCGGCCGGCACGTGGTGATCAGCGCGGGCGGCACCCGCGAACCGCTGGACCCGGTCCGCTACCTGGGCAACCGCTCCTCGGGCAAGCAGGGCTACGCCCTCGCCCGCACCGCCGTCGCACGGGGCGCGCGGGTCACCCTCGTCGAGGCCAACACCGGGCTCCCCGACCCCGCGGGCGCCGACGTCGTACGGGCCGGGACCGCCGTCCAGCTGCGGGAGGCCGTGCTGAAGGCGGCCGCCGACGCCGATGTGGTGGTCATGGCCGCGGCGGTCGCCGACTTCCGGCCCGCCGCCTACGCGACCGGGAAGATCAAGAAGAAGGACGGCGCGGAACCGGCACCGGTCGCGCTCGTCCGCAACCCCGACATCCTCGCCGAGGTCGCCGCCGAGCGGGTGCGGCCCGGACAGCTCGTCGTCGGGTTCGCCGCCGAGACCGACGACGTCCTCGCCCACGGACGCGAGAAGCTTCGCCGCAAGGGCTGCGACCTCCTGGTCGTGAACGAGGTGGGGGAGAGCAGGACCTTCGGGTCCGAGGAGAACGAGGCGGTCGTGCTCGGGGCCGACGGCAGTGAGACCGCCGTGCCGCACGGGCCCAAGGAAGCGCTCGCGGACACGGTATGGGACCTGGTGACCGCGCGTTTCGGCTAGATTGCACGGAGAGCCGCTCCGGCATGGGGGGACCCATGGCGACCGGCGGTGTCCCGCACCCGGGAGGAGGCGATTGTCGTACTGCTGTCAACAGTGCCGCAGATCACAGAACTCCCAAGGGGCGAGACGCTTGACCCGATCACCGGACGCGACCGATAAACTGGTCGACGGAACGAGCCGGGCGCAGCTCCCGGACGTCCGCCAATGATCAGCCAGCAGCCGCTGCAACCCCAGGGAGCGATGTGTCCCGCCGTCTCTTCACCTCGGAGTCCGTCACCGAGGGCCACCCCGACAAGATCGCTGACCAGATCAGCGACACGATTCTCGACGCCCTCCTGACCGAGGACCCCACCTCGCGCGTCGCCGTCGAGACCCTCATCACCACCGGTCTGGTGCATGTCGCGGGCGAGGTCACGACCAAGGCCTACGCCGATATCCCCAACCTCGTGCGCAACAAGGTGCTGGAGATCGGCTACGACTCCTCCAAGAAGGGCTTCGACGGAGCCTCCTGCGGCGTCTCGGTGTCCATCGGGGCGCAGTCCCCGGACATCGCCCAGGGTGTCGACACCGCGTACGAGAAGCGCGTCGAGGGTGTCACCCGGGGGGAAGCGGAGGACGAGCTCGACAAGCAGGGCGCCGGTGACCAGGGGCTGATGTTCGGCTACGCCTGCGACGAGACGCCCGAGCTGATGCCGCTGCCGATCTACCTGGCGCACCGCCTCTCGCGCAGGCTCTCCGAGGTCCGCAAGAACGGGACCATCCCGTACCTGCGCCCCGACGGCAAGACCCAGGTCACCATCGAGTACGACGGCGACAAGGCCGTCCGCCTCGACACGGTCGTGGTCTCCTCGCAGCACGCCTCCGACATCGACCTGGACTCGCTGCTCGCCCCCGACATCCGCGAGTTCGTCGTGGAGTACGTGCTGTCCCAGCTCACCGAGGACGGCATCAAGCTGGACACCGAGGGCTACCGCCTGCTGGTGAACCCGACCGGCCGCTTCGAGATCGGCGGCCCGATGGGCGACGCCGGCCTCACCGGCCGCAAGATCATCATCGACACCTACGGCGGCATGGCCCGTCACGGCGGCGGCGCCTTCTCCGGCAAGGACCCGTCCAAGGTCGACCGTTCCGCCGCCTACGCCATGCGCTGGGTCGCCAAGAACGTCGTCGCGGCCGGGCTGGCCGGCCGCTGCGAGGTCCAGGTCGCCTACGCCATCGGCAAGGCCGAGCCGGTGGGCCTGTTCGTCGAGACCTTCGGCACCGCCGCGGTCGACACGGAGAAGATCGAGCACGCCATCGGCGAGGTCTTCGACCTCCGCCCGGCCGCGATCATCCGCGACCTCGACCTGCTCCGCCCGATCTACGCCCAGACCGCGGCGTACGGACACTTCGGCCGTGAGCTCCCCGACTTCACCTGGGAGCGGACCGACCGGGTGGACGCGCTGCGCGAGGCGGCGGGGCTGTAGCCCGCAGAAAGTCCTTCACGCCGGGGCCCGGACACCGCACGAGGTGTCCGGGCCCCGGCGCGTGCGCCCGCCGCGCGGCCGGGGCGTGTCAGCGGCGTCTGGTAGGAAGGTGGCTGTGAGCAGCGACGACGAGCAGTCCGAGGAGCCCGGGGCCGGGCCGCCGGAGCAGCTTGCGCTGATCCGGGAGACGGTGCGCCGGGCCGAGGTGCCGCGGGCCAAGCCGCGCACCTGGCGGGGCGCGGCGCTCGCCGAGCACCTGCCGGTCGCCCGCGTCCTGGTGAACAAGGGCGCACTCCACCTCGACCAGTACTTCGACTACGCGGTGCCCGAGGAGCTCGACGCGGACGCCCGGCCCGGTGTCCGCGTCCGGGTGCGGTTCGGAGCGGGCGGCCGCCAGGTCCGCGGCGGGCGGCGCGAGGGCGGCGGGCTCATCGACGGGTTCCTCGTCGAGCGGCGCGCCTCGTCGGACTACCAGGGCGCCCTGGCCGCCCTCGCCTACGTCGTGTCGCCCGAACCCGTGCTCGGCCCGGAGCTGCTGGAGCTCTCCCGGGCCGTGGCCGACCGCTACGCCGGCAGTCTCGCCGACGTGCTGCAGCTCGCCGTGCCCCCGAGGAACGGCCGTGCCGAGGGCAAGCCGTCGCCCGCGCCCCTGCCGCCGCCGCCCGCCCCGGCACCGGGAGCCTGGGAGCGGTACGCCCAGGGCCCCGGATTCCTGCGCGCCCTGGCGGAGGGCGGCGCACCCCGGGCCGTGTGGACCGCCCTCCCGGGTCCGCACTGGCCCGAGGAGATCGCCCGCGCCATGGCCGCGACGCTCGCCTCGGGCCGGGGCGCGCTCGTCGTCGTACCGGACGGGCGGAGCGCGGGGCGGATCGACGCGGCCCTCACCGAGGTGCTGGGGGAGGGGCGGCACGCCGTGCTGACCGCCGACTCGGGCCCCGAGAAGCGCTACCGGCAGTGGCTGGCGGTGCGGCGCGGCTCCGTGCGCGCGGTGGTCGGGACCAGGGCCGCGATGTTCGCCCCGGTCGCCGATCTCGGGCTCGTCGCCCTCTGGGACGACGGCGACTCCAGCCACAGCGACGACCACGCGCCCTTCCCGCACGTCAGGGAGGTCCTGGAGCTGCGGGCGGCGCACGGCGGCTGCGGATTCCTGTTGGGCGGCACGCACTGCACGGTCGAGGCCGCCCAGCTCGTCGAGAACGGCTGGGCCCTGCCGCTGCGCGCGGACCGGGAGCAGCTGCGGATCGCGGCGCCCCTGGTGCGCACCGTCGGTGACGGGGAGCTGGCGCGGGACGGCGCCGCCCGCTCGGCGCGCCTGCCCAGCCTGGCCTGGCAGACCGCCCGGGAGGGCCTGCGCAGCGGTCCCGTGCTCGTCCAGGTGCCCCGCCGGGGGTACGCGCCCCGGCTGTCCTGCGAGCGCTGCCGCGAACCGGCCCGGTGCCGGCACTGCGCGGGGCCGCTGCAGGCCCCGGACCAGCGGGACCTGGACTGCGCCTGGTGCGGGCGGGCCGAGACGGCCTGGAGCTGCCGGAGCTGCGGCGGCGTGCGGCTGCGGGCCCGGATCGTCGGCGCCCGGCGGACCGCCGAGGAGCTGGGACGGGCCTTCCCCGCCGTCCCGGTGCGGACGTCCGGCCGGGACCACGTGCTCGACTCCGTGCCCGGCACGCCCGCTCTCGTCGTCAGCACCCCCGGGGCGGAGCCGGTCGCCGAGGGCGGGTACGCCGCGGCGCTGCTGCTGGACGGCTGGGCGATGGTCGGCCGGCCCGACCTGCGGGCCGGAGAGGAGGCGCTGCGGCGCTGGACGGCCGCCGCCGCGCTGGTGCGCGGCAGGCCGGAGGGCGGCACCGTGGTCGTCGTGGCCGAGCCGACGCTGGCGCCGGTGCAGGCCCTGGTCCGCTGGGACCCGGTCGGCCACGCGCGGCGTGAGCTCGCGGAGCGTGCGGAGCTCGGATTCCCGCCGGTGTCCAGGATGGCCTCGGTCACCGGACCGCCGGATGCGGTGGCCGCGTACCTCGCCGGTGCCGCACTCCCGCCCGAGGCGCAGGTGCTCGGCCCGGTGCCGGTGGCGGGCGCCGTCCCCGGCCGCCCCCGCAGACCGGGGGACGCGCCCTCCGGCGAGACCTGGGAGCGGGCGCTGGTCAGGGTCCCGCCCGGACGGGGAGCCGCGCTGGCCTCCGCGCTCAAGGCGGCCCAGGCGGCGCGGACGGCCAGGGGCACCGGGGATGCCGTGCGGATCAGGATCGACCCGCCGGACATCGGCTGACCCCTCCCGGGCGGTGCGCCGCACCACGACGGCGAACGGGCCCGTCCGGCAGGAGCGCGCCGCCTGAGACCCGCCGTACCCCCGGAGCGGCCCGCCGACCGGTCCGGGCCGG